>JAUIHU010000083.1 GCA_030432175.1 Verrucomicrobiia bacterium
CGAGCGCTTCATTCACTACATCCCAGGAATCAATTTTTCCTTTGTAGCGCCCCACCACAGTGTGGATGTGTTCCCGCATCCTTTCGAGCAGTTCTTCCCTGGTCGCTCTGGGCCCCTGATATTCCCGGGGACCAAAAGATCTGCGTCGTGTGTTTTCTGAAGATTCCTCAACAGCATTAGGATTCGGAACCGATCCGGCAAATACCCAGTCCGGAGTCTGACTGTGCCAGACCAGGACATGCCCGACGATGTACATGTTATTTTTTACACCCAGATCCACAAATTGATCGGCGGCCTCGAAATTAAATCCCTCCACTCCCTCACGCCGGTGCAGGCTTTCCCACTTCAAGGCATTTTCGGGCGAGATTGAATTAAAATGTTTCAGCGCCAGTTGGGTTTGGGCATTGGCAGGATCACTGAACTGCCAGCGATTCAAAGCTGCCCCCATCAGAAACTTTGTCTCGAAAGCAGACTTGAGCGTTGCGTCAGCTGTTGGTTCTGCTTGAACCGAACCAGCGCTAGAAAGTGCGATCGCAATTCCAAAAAGAGAATATTTAAACATGTATGATATTTTTGTGATTATGCTCCAAATAAAGACACGAATCGGAAGTGGAAGGTTACTTGTCAACGCTCACTTTCTCACCGGTCGAAGGCAAAGACGAAACCCGAAGCTTTTATAGTAAAATGTAGTCCCATTACTGTTCCTGGATGCCGAGCGACAGCTGTTGGCGTATTGTTCAAAAGAACCTCCCCGAATTACAGGAAATTGATAATCACCGACACCAAAAGGATCTGTAACAGGGTTAGCAGGATAATCAATATAGGTATCTTCGCACCATTCCGCCACATTCCCATGCATATCATGGAATCCCCAAGCATTGGCAGGATAGCTACCCACGACTGTCAACTCATCATCTTTTTTATTATTCTTATCGGAAAATGAGTATGAGGTTTTCCCATTAAAATTGGCCTGTTCGATTGTGAGTGTAGCGCCAAATGAAAACGCGGTTTTAGTTCCTGCCCGACAGGCAAATTCCCACTGAGCTTCTGTTGGAAGCCCATATTCGTAACCCTCAGGAAGTCGGCCAGCAGTCCTTTCATTTTCATTGAGTGTATCAATAAATTCCCGAGCGGATTCCCAGGCAAGATTTGCTGCAGGCAAACGCTTTTCAGTTGCTTTCAAATTGTAAGCCCTATCTCTCTTCAGCTTATAATACTGCTCACGGGTGACTTCAAATTTGCCCAACCAGTATCCCTGCGTCAGTGTCACCCGATGCTGTTTCTCATCCCCCTTACGCCCCGGCTCATCTTCAGGGCTTCCCATCAGAAATGAGCCAGGCTCCACCCATATCATCTCAATTTCCAAACCCGGGACCGCAAAAGAAAGTCTGCTGTCCAATCTGGCAATTAAATCTTTTCGGAACTGAGCTGCTTCCCGTTCCAGTTTTTCCTGCTCCAAACGTTCTTTCTCCGCTTCTCGTTTCTGTTCCAGCAAATCTTCTGATGCCTGAGTCAAAGCCACTCTCATGCCGTCCCATTCCAACTCTCCCACTTCGTTTCCAAACTCATCCAGAATCTCCGACTCTATATCATATTTTTGCGCAATCGCTTTCCACAAAGCCACTTTCGCATCCGCCTTGGTAAATGGATTCACCAGCAGATTGGTAAAAACCTGATAATCGGATTCAAAAGATGCTTTTGTAACGGCCAGTTCTTTCTGACGCTTCTCCTCCTCAATTCTCGCTTGCTCTTCCTCAAGCCGCTTTTGCCGTTCTTTTAACTTTTTCAGTTGTTCAGCCTGGTTGGCTCGCACCGTATTCAGCTGCGTATAATAAGCGGCTAACTCGGCGAACGCATCCGAGCCAGCAGCGCCTGTCCCCAGGTTCGCCATCTGATTACTTTTTTCTTCAATCTCAGCCTGCAGTCTCGCCAGCTCCGCTTCCTTCTCCTCCTGCCTCCGAATGTTCTCCGCCCGCTCCTGCTCAACGCGCAACATCTGAGCCTCCAGGCGATTGTTGCGCTCCCGCATTTCCACCAGTTGCTGGTCGATGATTGCGTCTCCTTTTCTGAACAGGACAAACAAACCCTGCTCTCCATTCGTACCAGATAACATTCCAGACTGTGGACGTTGATCGGCGTTGGCCTCCACCCCTCTTCTGACCCGATCAAAAATTTCGTGAGTCATCACATAGGGTTCACGAATCTGCCGTAAGGCTTTTAAAAAGAAATAGGTAAAGACTGATTGTCCGTCAGCGCCACCGTCAGCTACCGGCTCCAATGCTCCACTCGTAATTGCGGTTCGACTGCGTAACAAATACTCATCCCGCACCTGTTCATTCTTGATAATCTCGATCCCCCGATTGCGTTTCCCTCGAAAAAAATCTCCGGAGAAACAGGAATCACTCACGAGGAAAACATGACGAGCCGGCATGGCTGCAATAATGGTTTTGATCCTCGCATTGGAAATCCAGGACTCCGGGTTCCGAGTATCTGATTCCCACGGAATCCAGGATCCCTCGTCCGTCAAATCATCCAGATGTCCATGTCCGGCATAATAAATCACCACCGAATCTTCCGGCTGAACTCTGTCCTTGTTTGCCAGATCCCTCAACTCGGCCAGGATGTTTCCTTCTGTGGCTTCATTGTCCAAAAGCAGACGAACATTTCCGGGTTCGAAGAATGCATATTGATTGGTAAGAGTTGAAGCGACAGAGACAGCGCCATTGACTGCGGTGTTCAGTCTTGGCCAGTCCAGATACTGGTCGATTCCAATGGACAACAAATGGTAACTGCCAACCGCCTCCCCCATACCCGGCAATACTCTGCGAGCAATACTATTTTCAACCGCTGCGACTGCTGACTCATCTCCTCGGGTTACATCGCCAAGCGCTGGCAGGATTTCAACCTCCTGCCCCCCCGAACTGGTTTCATTATTCTGAATACTGCGTTGCGCTTTCGCCTCCTGACCAACTTTCGCTGACTTCGAGGATTGGTTCGCGCCATTCAATTTTGACGGGTCCGGATCCTTTCGACACCCAAACTGCCCCAATCCAATCAAAAGAATGATCGAACTGGCAAAGCAGATGAGTATTTGTGGCAAACACCCTTGTTTCATGGCGAGAATACTGCCGACTATTCGAACAAGAATCAAGGGATGAGGACCACGTATTGATCACAACGACATCGATTTTGATCCCACTTATAATTCAAGCAGCGTCAAAAGCAGCGTCACAGAAACCAAAATGGATACCACGGTTCGAATCGTATTCCAAAACATCCACTGCATGCTGAGCGCTTCCTTCAGAGGTTGCAGTTCTTCTTCTGAAGTCAGATCCAGTTCTGTTTGCTGAATACGATTATTCACCGGAATATTTTTAAGAAAGGTGGGCGCCTGGACTCCCAATATGTAAACCAAGGTTGCTAACAAGAGTATTAAAGGTTTGTACCCGGTCCACTCATCAAAAGAAAAAAATGTCGCTGCGCACAAACTGAGAACCGATCCAAGCCAGACCGCCATAAACAAAGGGTGGCCTCTTTGAATTATTGCATCCATTTCTTTGAAGGCTCTCAGGTACTCCCTTGGTTTCAGTTTTATGATTCCAGGCATCACCACAACGGAAAACGCCAATAAAAAGCCTGCTACCAATGAACAAAGAAGCGTTGCTATGAGAAGAAACAAATTTGTCATTTAATTCGAAATCGAAATTTATTATGAAACGATTCTCCTTGCATGATGGAGATGAAATCAAGATATCTACATATAATCCTGATTTAACTCAACCCTTAATAAGAGCAAATCAAAATAAATCATTGTTCGAAATCAAAACCAGAAGACTCCTGCTCGTTTCCATGAGCGGAGTCAGAATCAAAAACGAGAAGCTCCTCAAATCCGGCATGACCTTGCCCGGCTTCTTGGAGCGCAGCGAAGTTATTGCCAGTCTTCCAAATCTCGGATTACTGACCATTGCAGCCTACACTCCTGCAAATTGGGAAATTGAATACCAGGATATCGATCTATTGGACGAAGAAGATATTCACAAAATAGTTGATGCAAACTTTGATCTCATCGGAATCTCTTTTCTCACCGCCAGAGCATACGATGCATATCGGTTCGCAGACTTCCTGCGCGCATGTAATCAAACGGTAGTCTTCGGAGGATTGCATACCAGTCTGGTCCCAAAAGAATCGGCTCAACACGCAGATACAATAGTGGTTGGTGAGGCTGAGCCAGTTTGGGGTCAACTGATCCATGATTTTGAAAACGATCACCTGCGGAAAGTCTACCAGGCATCCAACAAATCCATTCCTGGATTTATAGATGGCCCTGTACCTAGATACGATTTACTGGATTTCTCAAAATACAATCGTATCACGCTCCAAACGACCCGAGGCTGTCCATTACATTGCGAATTTTGCGGCGCATCTCATTTGATTTCCCCCGTTCGCAGAAAATCCATCCAACAGATACGAAAGGAACTTGAAGCCATCCTGGGTCGCTGGCCACGACCATTTATTGAACTCGCAGATGACAATACTTTTGTGAACAAATCCTGGACCCGGGAGTTGCTTGAACTATTTGCTCAGTATCCGATCAAATGGTTTACAGAAACAGACATCTCGATTGGTGAAGATCCGGAACTGCTGGATTTGCTTGCCCGAAGCCACTGCGCACAACTTTTAATCGGTTTGGAATCTCCAAATCCAGGAACACTCTCCCAAATGGATCCTGGCAAATGGAAAGCCCGGAAACAAAGCGCTGTAAGTCAATCAGTTTTACAGATTCAAAATCATGGCATCAGCGTCAACGGATGCTTCATTCTGGGGAATGATGGAGAGGATGTGAACAGTTTCCGTTTTACATTGGAAATGATCGATCAACTCAACCTGGCAGAAACCCAGATCACTGTCCTCACTCCATTCCCGGGCACAAAACTTTATCAGCGGCTAAAGAAGGAAGGAAGATTGCTGAAGAATGATTTCTGGGATCAGTGCACCTTGTTTGATGTGTGCTTTCAACCCGATCGTATGTCCGTGGAAGAACTTGAATCCGGTTTCTTTGATCTAATGCAGGAAGTATATTCTCGAGATCGTGTCCAAATCCGAAAAACTCGATTAAACGAATGCATTCGAACCCGGGCGTCATTAACAACACAAATCGACTGAACTATTCTACCCATTCTGCAATATGTTTAACTTCATATTTCGATATCTAACTTTCCGCGCAAGCCACTCTGATCTGAGTCATCTGGAAAAGTCACATTTGGTCATCGGACTGATTGGGACCTGGCTGGTCGGTATGGGGCGTTACTGGGATCACCCAAGCGCAGAAATACTCCAGTATCTCGGAATGGGCTCTGTCGCCTATGTGTTTTGCCTGTCCGCCGTTTTCTGGGTGACATTGAAAGGATTAAATGTTTCTGAATGTCGCTACATACACCTTCTAACCCTGATCAGCCTGACATCTTTCCCGGCTGCGCTTTATGCCATTCCTGTAGAGCGTTTTATGACGATTCAATCTGCTATTGATGTGAACGTCTGGTTTCTGTTAATCGTAGCTGTCTGGAGGGTTGCTCTTTTCTATATATATTTGTCTCGATCCTACACACTCAATGGATCCCTGACTTTGCTGGTGATGTTATTGCCTCTTATGGCAATTGTTTCTTCTTTGTTCATGCTCAACCTGGAAAATGCGGTTTTTGAAATTATGGCTGGCATGCATGGGCAGCGATCAGACCCAACGCCAAATGATGGGGCTTACGCAATTGTTTTTCTGCTGACTGCGTTGAGCTACATTGGTTTTATACCAATTTTAATTATGTACATTATTGCAGCGATCTTTCGCTGGAGAAAAAAAGTGGATGATGAAAGTATCGAAAATCTTTGAGGATCTAACAACTCGAAATAAAGGAAAATCATTTACCACTAAAAACTCCTAAGAGCCAGAGCAAAAAAGAGTCGCAGCAATTAATAATACATTTGTCATTTCATCTTTAATCAGTCACCGAATTCTCAAGTATAACACACACTCATTCCATTGCCGACTGTTCCCATTGCAGCGTCACCTTCCTGAGTAAATCTTCTGCTACAGATGGATCTGAACTTTCTGGTAAATCACTGCATTGGTAAGCTTCATCAATATCCGTCTTCAATTTCTTAGCCATTTGCATCAAATCATCATACTCGTGTTCTCCATTCAAAACAGACAGTAGAAACTTTTGTTTAACCCCGACAAAACGCACTAATGGTTTATTATGTGATAAAATGTTTTGAGCCGAGTACATCAACCTGAACATGTGCGCCATATTTTTAGCGTCATAGTCAAGACGACCGGACTCCTGATCCACCCATCTACTTTCATTACGATTCCGTCGCCACTCCCAATAGTTATAATGATCACGCTTCGCTCTTCTGTATTCCTCTTCGTTAAAAACCAACAATCCTATACATTTTTGATCCTCATCTTCTAATGGGATTGATTGACAAAAAATTTTCCCCCCATGAATCACTCCACAATCAGTCGCTTTCCCGTATTTGTAAATCCGGTAAAAATTCGGAGCATGTTCCAAAGCGCTGGCTTTGCACAATCCCAGATCCAAACCGGAGTCCCGCAACGGCTTGGGCCGAAACGGAAGTTCATGAGGGGAATTACCTGACGTTCTCGAAATGAACCAGCAGAAATCAAGCAGATCAGGTGGTTCCTGCGGCTGTGGTTGATTGATCCACTTATTTCGACCTTTGGCTTTTCTTATCTGAGCTTCCGCATATCTGACATGGGAGTCATATGCCTTTAATGTCAGGAATTGATCCCGTTGATCTATCACTTGCTGAAAGGCCGGATGCAAATGCCGGATGCAATCCTCTGGAGTGTACAATACTTCAAGAACAGTTGGATTTGCCTGCTGGACGAGACTCAGGTATCGTCTCAGCGAATAGTAAACCCGATTGTTTCGATCTTCAGAAATTTGAGCTGGCAGTTCTTTCAATGTCAGTAGCTCTGACATGGGTTCCACAAAAATGCCTTTGAGATCCAAATCGCTTCCAGGACGCGCCAGCCCATAAGCCTGACTTCCAACTACAGTTTCAATTAAAAGTCGATCTTGAATCATAGTTTTCATTTGTTTGCAATTCTTTAAGTTGATTTTAAATTCTGCACAAATCTTAAAATTGCTGCACCCATATTTAAACGTTACATCGGTATCGATTATTCAGGAGCTAAAACTGCTGATGCCCCCTTAGCTGGTTTGCCTTTCTTGAAGATTTCCACATTTTTTGGCCGAATGACCAGCCCGGAGTTTCAGTTGAAATCATTCGTCGCGGCCATGTTGGACAAGGCGAAGGGAGAGTTGGAAGTTCCCGCAGGATCAACAAGATGCTTATGCGTTGTCGAGATGGTTTCAGGAAATCGATGATCTCAACCGGCTGCCTGAGTTTTTTGAACCACAACTGTCGGCTGCTGAAAAAAAGACAGCTTCAATCGAAGGATGAATTTTCGATTTAATAAAAGAGTCGGAATGAATGACCAGGCAATGACGTTAAAATCACACCATGAAAATACATGATTGATTCAGTTTTATCCTGTAAAAAACCAGAAGCTTCCCAACAATAGTGGAGCAAATAAAATCAGCAAAACCAAAGAGCAACCTGCGGAGTCTGGAGATACCTTAAATTCTTCGGGGCGTTCATCTCTAAGTTTTTTTTCTATGGTTTCAACCGCAGTTTTCGAATCCTTCAAACCCAGACCTGTAGCTTCTTTATAAACCTTGATAGCCTGAATCTTTTTGCCATAAAACAAAAAATCATGAACTTCTTTCAGCTTGTCCTCAGAAATATTGGATTTCATAAGCTCAACTACTGAATGGCTCAAAGTCAGTTCTTTTTGCGTTTAAACAAGTCAAAAACCTTATTCAACGGATCTTCCTCCAGAGTCTCATTTGCATTGGTAGAGGCTCCACCTGACGAGCTATCCGAAGATTTCCCTCCAAGCCAGTTGCCTACTGCATCCCCTAAAGCTCCACCATATTCATCACCCAATTCTTCCTGCAGAAACTTTTTACCTTCATCAGTTGCCAATCGGACTGCTTCTCTTTGCCCGGCTTTCAATATCGATGCCTGAAGGGCTTTACCGTCCACTCTGATTCTGGGGCGATCCAGCACACCGTAGATCTCAACAGGGAAAACCAATTCTTCCAGTTCTCGCAGTTTCCCACCTATCTCGATATTTGGTTTTCGAAGTGTCAGAGTCAGAGGAAATTCAATGGAACCATGTTTCTCCGGCATCCATATACCAATACCCTCAAAGTCAATCGTTCCACCCTGAACAATCATCTCACCCTTACGTTTCAACTTCCTGAAAGCCTTCTCAGCGGGAAAACCTCGAAAAGCCATGGCAATGGCATTCTCTTTGGACTCGTCTTCTTTAGCCGCCACTCCTCCAAGATTCAGAATAAATTCAAACGTCTTACCACTGGAGACCATTTCAAGGGAAGGACTCAAACCCAGGATTTTTGGATGAGTCGATAAATGTTTACCCCTGATATCAATCGTCTCATCATTCAATTCATTGATGCCTTCTGTCCTGACCTTTTCAGCGCTCAACTCGCGGATCCACAATGAAGGAGCTTCAGCAATAAGATGTTCAGCCCTGACTTCATTGTACCCTTTTTCACGCACCTCTTCTTCCAACCACTCTTCCAGAGATTTAGAATCTCGTGCTGCTTCATCGTCTCCTGAGAAATACTCCAACCACTCCCTGAATTGAGCCAGCCTTTCTCTCCACACTTCATATTTGTCGATATACTCATCAATCTTGTCGACATCCGCAGCGTCCTTGTAAGGGTCTATATCTGGCGGAGTGATCCAGGGTTCTTTACGAATCAGACCAGCCGGTCGGGTGCGTTTTTGGCCATGAGTAGCCCCACGTAGAGTCATCTTGTCAACTACCACATGTTTCCTCAGTAATTCTTGAATATTTAAATCTGCTTCGACCTTTTCAGTGCGCAGTAAGTCAGTGGTGAGTTTCTCAGGATCTGCCATCGCAAGATTAACAATTTCCACCTTCCCTGACTTCCAGTTTATGTCCGCATATTCCAAATCAACCGTCGCGCCATTAACTCGTTCCAAACTATCCTGTACGACGGCGGATACTATTGATCGAGTAAGCAATTGATTCGACGCATAGACCACCAGGGCGAAAAGAGCCACAAAAACAACACCCAGTATCCGAATTGGATTTCCAATTTTTTTCTGCAGAATATCATTATAGGATTTCTTAGGATTTCGCCCCCCAAAAACTAACTTTGTAGTAAATTTCACCCATCTCTTTTCAATCCACTCTTTATATTTTTCTGAATTCTCTTCCAAACCGGCAATTTTCTTTCGAAAACCAAGAATCAGCTTCAACATCAACCAGCCAAAAACAATTCCAAACCCTGCGCCCAATATCAATCCACCCGGAATCACATAATAATCAAATCCAAAGTAGGCGAAAAATGGAGAGTTTATAAACGTCCGAAATTGCGGCTGAAGTGGTCCATCAATCAGGTACTTCCCAAATTCAAAAGCAAAAGGAGCGGACGCTAGCGCGATCAATTTTACTATCCCTCCTACCAATGCAGAGAGGAATAAATTTGCATTTAAAATTATTAGCAGAAATATAATGCTTATAAATAATGCTGGAGCATTCAGTGGACTAGGAATATATGCCAGCATGCCTCCCAGCAAGCACGCCATGAATAATTGAAAAGGAGTTGCTTCCCCTCTTAACAGCTTGGCCAGTTTTCGAATGAAAATCATAAATCCTTTGATTTATCCCTTTTGCATCAAAGCGGTGATTGGCTTCCCTAGACCATCTTTCGTCACGTAAAAAGGACGCTCTTCAACTTCATAACTCAATGCAGGAGAAATCCCCATGGCTTTGTATATGGTCGCGTGCAAGTCTTCAATCACAACCCTATCCCTGACAACGGAACAAGGACGTTCATCAGCAGTCTCCCCATGCACATAGCCTTGACGAGCGCCTCCACCAAACAACAAAGCGCTGCCTCCATCCGTGAAATGCCGATGCATTCCATAATGCTTGATGTCCTGAATCTGATCCGGCACGAATACCTGGTCTTTCACCTTGGCTCCAGGTTTCCCTTCGACCAACATGTCCCGACTAAATTCAGAAGCTAATACGACAAGGGTACGATCCAATAATCCCCGCTCTTCCAAATCCAAAATCAGCTGCGCAATTGGACGGTCAATATTGCGTTTCAGTTTGGAGAGTCGTTCATGCCCATTTTCGTGCGTATCCCAGTATTCAAAGGGTATATATTCTGTAGTCACTTCAATAAATCGAGCCCCCGCCTCAGTCAGCCGACGAGCCAATAAACACCCCAATCCAAAGCGACCTGTATTGTATCGATCATAACTCTCCGTCGGCTCCAAAGATAAATCGAATGCTTTTGCCGCATCGGAATTCAACAGGTCATGCGCTCTGACAAGCGATCTCTCCAGCGATTCTTTTTGATAGTCACTGCCAAATGCTCCAACAGGTGAGGCCTTGGCCAGTCGCTGATAAAATTTGTAACGATTCTGAAACCGATCCGGTGTCATGCCTTCCGGAGGCCGCACACTTTCCAGCGCTTGTGACGGATCGGAGATGAAGAACGGACCATATTCTGTTCCAAGAAATCCTGCCGTATGAAAGGCTTTTAATTCTTCTCCCTCACCCACGTCAAATCTTTGCCCGATATCAATAAATGCTGGCAGTGAAGGGTTCAAAGGTCCAAGGGTCCGCGAAATCACGGACCCGATATGCGGCGCAGCGACTGTCAGAGGCGGAGCGTATCCGGTATGCCAATGGTACTGGTGTCTTGAATGGAGAATAAATCCTAGATCGCCGGCGGTGTAAGTCCGGATTAATGTTCCTCGATCCAGTACACTCGCAATGTTTTCCAATCCTTCAGAAATCCTGACACCATCTACTGCTGTTGGAATGGAGGGAAAAGTACTGAGTACCCGTCGAGGATCCATCCCCTTTTCGAATGGAGCATATCGTTTCGGATCAAACGTCTCTGTGCTGGCCATGCCACCGCCCATCCATAGCACAATAACAGTGTCAGCAGTGGCTTCCGAAGTTTCGTGTTTTTCGCTCGCCAGCGCTTTAGGGAATCCGGCGCTCAAAGCCCCTAATGTAGCGGC
>JAUIHU010000084.1 GCA_030432175.1 Verrucomicrobiia bacterium
TCCGTAACCCAGGGTAGCTCGTACCTCGCAACCCTGGGCTGTGTTCCAGAATCCCGTTGGGATTCAAACTATTACCAGGTTACAACTTTTTTGGGTGTCAAAGATTTTGTCCTGGGAACGCTGAGCCCCAGCTCGGCGAGTGGAGCTAACATTTGAAGCCGATTAGGTCGCAAACAGCCATCATTCTCTTAAGAGCTCCCTCAAATGATGGGTGTGATTAAAGGAGGGTGGCATGAAAATTTTCAAAGGCCAAAGGCCTGACACATACCAGCCTGGGCTGCCAGGCCCAGGTTTAGTGCACCTATATTTCCAAGGGCTGAAAGCCCGACACATAAAAATATTGTTCGAGAAAAGATCCTGTATATGTGTCGGGCCTTCAGCCCTTTTCATTGAGGAGAATGCCGCCCCTGGGCCTGGCAGCCCAGGCTGGTATGTGTCGCGCCGTTGGCGCTGGGGGCATTGAGTAAGAGTCTTAATAAATCTTTTTGACACCCAAATTTTCTACCTCTTGTGCTATTTGACGCTAAAAGAAAATATTTGTCACTTTTTCTCGCCCACCCCGACAGCGAGTGTGATTTGAAAAGAGTGGCGCTTCACAGTTAAGCTCAAATTCAATACTGACTCCACTCGCCGAGCTGGGGCTCAGCGGTCCCAAGGCTCCACCCAATTTCAATCGTATCCTCAAATAATCAAAGTAATAATATCCCATTGCGAAATTCCATAAAGTGAGTACTTTGTAATATCTATTCTAGGGAGGAATGGTTCAAACAATTTTAACATCCGACATTTGCATGACCATGCCCAGGCAAGACGCAGGTTATAAATTACTATTTGCTCATTGGATTCTGGTTCAGGACTTTTTGTCTGCATTTTTTCCTCATTCAACGGACCCAGACGAAGATCCGCTTCCCGGAGCATTACAAAAGATCAGCGGCTCATGGATTGATGAACGCAAACTCTTACGCCGGGAAAATGATATCGCATGGTTGTGTGAAGCAACCAGTGACAGGTGTCGCCACCCTTTTATTTTACTGATCGAATTCCAAACACACCCAGATCCGATTATGGCAGTCAGGCTGGCCTCCTATGAATCCTTGCTACTTGAAGAGATTCATCGCACTGGCAAAATGACGTCGCCGAATCTGCCTCTTGTTTTTCCGGTTGTCCTCTACAACGGACTTCGATCCTGGAACGCTCCGACCCGTTTTGACGAAACCCGGAACCGGCATCCCAAGTCTCTGGTTCGCAGGCAGACCCAATCCGAATACTTTCTGATTGATCAACTCCATTTACCGGCGGAACAACTCCCAAGCGAAGATAATCTTTTTGGGATCCTGATCCGCATTGAACGCAGCGAAAGTCCCCATCAAGCCACAAGATGGCTGAGGCATTTGGCTCAAAGACTTCAGGCGCTTGGAGAAAAGAATTTTCAAAAATCCGTGGTCTCCTGGTTGACCCAATCCTTTTTACCTACCAGAATGCCAGATATAGAATTACGTGAACTGCACACCATTGAACAAATCATTATGAGCATCGATAACAACACAATGGACTGGTCTGTTCAATACATCGAACAAGGTCGAGAACAGGGATTAGAACAGGGATTGGGACAGGGATTGGAACAGGGAAGGTTAAGATTGATCAGAATCTTGACCCAAATGCTGACAAGAAAATTTGGTTCTCTTCCCTCAGGTTTAGTAACAAAACTGGATGGGGCTGACACTGAAGCTCTGGAACGAATAGCCGATGCGCTTCTTGACATGGATTCATTGGAGGAGCTGGAGGAATTTTTACCGTAGAGTGTTCAGCGTCAGGATTATTCGGCTGACGTGTTGAAAAGAAATGCAAGAGTCCACAACTCCTACAGAGTTGGTTTTGGTTATGATCCGTAACCCAGAGTAGCTCGTACCTCGCAACCCTGGGCTGTGTTCCGGAATCCCGTTGGGATTCAAACTGTTTTGCTGGTCACATTTTTTGGGTGTCAAAGATTTTGCAAGCATCAGTTCTGCCCCAACGGGGCAAATCATCATAACCCTGGGCGTAAGCCCTGGGAAAACCAGAGGGCGGCTGTCACCACCCGCTGCGCTGCAGGGCGCTCGCGAGGCGAAGAAAAGGGCGCTCGCGAGGCGAGGGAAGGGCACGCGCGAGGCGAGCCCCTACGGCCTGATAAAATCCAGGAACCGGAAGTGCGCGGGGTTGGCTCGGACGGCTTCGTTGTAGTCGGGGATGATCGCATCCAGCGCTGCAGGGGAGTCTCCAAAATGACGGGTGAAGATTTCTGCAAAGATGGCTCGGAAATCAGTGCGGTGACTCAGGTAACGTCCGTTGACATTAAAGATCGCGTCGCGTTCCCAAGAAGTGGCGTCACAGTTGTATATGCCACCTTTCACTCCGCCGCCAGCCACCATCATGACACCGGCTTCTGCATGGTCGGTGCCTCGACTTCCGTTTTCTTCCGAGGTGCGTCCGAATTCTGACAGCGTCACCACCATCAGGTCTTCCCACTGATCAGCGAGATCTCTGGACAGCGCCTGGAATGCTTGAGCGACATATTGCAGGAGCCGTGGGTGATTTCCGTTTTGCATTCCTTGTGAGGTGTGAGTGTCCCAACCTCCGATGTTCATTCCTACCACTTGAATGTCAGTTCGCTTCATCAGCATAGCTGCTTCCTGGAGTTTGTTTCCAAAGCTTCCAGGGGGATAGTTGGCTCCTGCCACAGGTGTGTATTCGCCCTCGGCAACAGCGCGTTCTAACGTCTCCATGGTCGCTCCAAGCAGCATTCCCGTTCCGCCTACAAGCGATTGATGTTTCTTCAGATGCATCGGAGCAATGGCTCCATAAGCGCCAAGGAATCCGCTTCCCAAATCCCCGGTTTCAGGATTCGGCACTCGTCCCAGGAATTTGCGCTTCTTGGCGTCTGATCCAGGAAATGCAAAGTCCGAGGCGCGCCGGAAGTTGGGTAATGGTTTGGGACCTCTTAGCGCTACCAGTTGAGACCCGGAAATAGATGCCGCCACCAAAGAGTTCTCCTGACTGGTGAGGTCCAGGGCGTTGTCAAGTCGGCGGTAGATCATGCCAATGTTCAGGTCAGGACTGCCCGGTACCCCGTTTTCCCAGTATTGTTGACTGTCAAAGTGGGATCGGGTCTGCCCTTGATATCCAACCCGATGGATCACTGCCATGTTACCAAGTCCGCTGAGCCCGTTGATGCCGGTATGACTGTAAACCTCCATCATCGGCGCCAGGGCCGGATGGAACTGGGCAAAGCCGTTGCCTGTGTCGATGCCGATGTCTTCAGGGACAAACAGCGTCGGGCGCAAACCTTGATTGTAGTTTACGTCTCCACGTGGAATGAGTGTGTTCAGTCCGTCGTTTCCTCCACGCAGGAAGATAAAGATCAGTTTCTTTTTTCGGTCCGTGCCCAGCGCATTCTGTGCGTTGGCGCGTGAGTGAAACAATTGCGGAGTGAAAAGTCCGGTCAGCGCGGCGCCGGAAAGAGCTTTGGCTGTGCGGCTTAAAAATTGTCTGCGTCGCATGGTTTCTGGTCCTTCTTTAAAAATTTTCGTTGTGGTGAGTCAGTTGCGGGATTCGTTCCCTTACTGTTTTTGGATTTCCGGCATGGACAAGATCAGCGCGACAAGATCAGTGGCGCGTCGCAAAAAGTTTCGGTCGGTGGCCTCCAATGGATCCGGATTTCCATTGTCATCTGTGTTTGCGTATTCGGTCAACGCCGCTCGAATGCTCGGGTGCATGGCTCCCTGGAAAAGCATTTCTTCAAAATAATCCAGGATCGCTTCGGTGTCTCTCAATCCTTGATTGGCAAATAAACGAGTAGGAACCCATCGGATCCCGTCTGCTTCTCCGGCGGCCAGGCGTTGAGCGAACTTCACACGCTCCAGGAGCATCGAAGTATTCATCCAGTCTCCGCCGTATTCAGGCCATCCATCCGGATCGTCACGAGTAAAAAGTTCCATGCCCAGGCGATCATTCAGTTCAGGCAATCCAACACCTGTCAGATCTGCTTCCAGCGCCCGAATGACACTGTTGATGTATTCGATAGAAGTTTTCACTTTGCCGAGTCGATGCCCTTCGTGCCAGAAAGCCGTAGTTTGATCTTCCACGTCCAGTATGGCTCGCATGACTGTGCCGATGTGCCCTTCGGGTTGGGTAGAGTTCCACGCGGCAATCGCGTTTTGCATCAGCTCCATCAAATCAGCCGGAGCTGTGCCGTTGTGGTAGGAGTCCAAGGTGATTTCATCCGAAACAAATTTTTGAATCAATTTCAGACAAATGAATTCCTGCGTAGACGGATGTGTGATGGCTAAGTCAATAATATCCAGCGCATCTCTCAATCCTTCCAAGCCAACACGGTTGCGAGGCAAGTGAGTTTCCCATGCGGTTCCTTCAAACAGGGATTTTGGTCCCAGATCGTGTTGATCAGGATCGAACCTGAAAGTCCAGACACCGTTTGGATTTCCATTTTCTATGCTACCTGGAAGTCTTTTGCGTTCGACCAGTTCAGGCAGGAGTGAGAGGTCGGAACTGGTTAAAGAAACGTTGTGACCTTGAATCGCCAGGACGTTGGGTTCCGGGGCTGGATTCAAGAGGCCAACGTAGGCATCCAGGCTGATAAAATCTTCGGCGCCAGGAACCGCTTCCCTGTTGTAAGCTGCTGTGGCGTTGTAACGTGGAGGCGCTCCGGCTTCGTTCATGTTCGGACTCCGACCGATTTCGACTCCATTCAGGTAAGCAACATATCCGTCGTCGTAGTTGATACGTAAGCCGAAGCCTTCCAGCTCATCCGGATCACTGACGCTGAACTGGCGTCGGATGTAAACCGACGTGTAATTGTAACGCATGTCATTCAGAAGAGTCGCGTCGTCCCGATCTCCATAGCCGATGCCGGTGGAACCATCCAGCCAGGTGTTGTCATTGAAGTTGGGTTGAGTCCAGGCCAGACCGGGAGTTCCATTGCCGAGAGGCGTTGGCTCAGTCGTTCCCTTGAAATACTTCCAACCTCGACCCAGCGGGAGGAGTAATTGGTCATCGACCTGGACACTGGATGTCAGAGGCGGGTTGAGCGCTGACTCTGGGAATGACGTTCGGTCCTCGGGCCAGGTTTTGCGAATGGTCCAACCGGTGAAACAGCGAGATAATTCTTCGATATCCTGCTGGGTGTATCGGTTGTCGACACCGAAAGCGAACAATTCGAAAAACTCACGCGCGTAGTTTTCGTTCGGAGCGCCTTTGACGTTCAGAACATTATCCAAATAAATCAACTGAGTCGGACTGGTGGCGCTGTATAACAGAAGATCCCCAAAATAGCCCAGAGCGTTTTCATGAAAGAATCGGTATTCTTCATACTCCATTTGCGCGGCTTCGGATCTGGCCTGAGCTTCTCCCATGGCTGCCATACCATTGGAGTTATCCAATTCATCTTCCAGATACTCCGCCACTTTGTCGTAGTCTGTCGTAAAGTGGTTTTCCCAGAATTCGGCCAGAACGGCTTGCAGTTGGCGGTCGGATAAAGCTCCGATGATGTGTGGAATTTCCTTCAGTTCTTCAATGCCTTTGATGCGGCGTTGGGTGGGCAGATCAAGTGGAACGCGGATGATCAACTCCGGGATCAACGAGAAATCAGAACTGCCTTGAGAAACGTTGTGGCCCTGGATTGCGATAACATTCTCCCCGCTTTGCAGCAGTCCAGATGCATTCGTGATCACAAATTCTTCCGGATCTCCCGCTTCGTGGCCCTCACTGGCAAACTGGTCGTGTCGAGGGATCAATCCATTAATGCCAGAACGCGCAATTTCCCGTCCGTTGAGATAAGCAACGAATGCGTCATCGTAATCCATCGATAAAACCAATGAAGCTTCCGGGTCGAGTTGGCTCAGGAAGAAGGATTTTCGAATGTAAAGGCTTCGGTATCCTGGTTGCCCAGGAAGGTTTCCCTCAGGTTCCAGATACTCCATATCTTCCAAAAGCGTTTCGTCATCTCCGTCCCCGTATCCGAATCCACTGGGACCAGTCAACCAACTGCTGGCATTGAAATCAGGTTGTCTCCAATTTGCAGGGGGCTCTTCGGTACCTTTAAAATAGGACCAGATTTCCTCTTCCTGAATCAGATATGTATCTTCTGCAGGCTGATAATCTTCAAACAAAGCATCGAGACGATATTGGAGACGACTGTTATTCTCTGGACCATCCCCCGGAGATAATTGGCTTTCGATATATTGAGAGACACCGACGGATGAGACTTCTCTGAAACTGGTCGGGCTGGGGCCGTAAGCGATGCGATTGAGCAAATGACCGATTTTGGTTGTTTGATCCCAATTATTTTGACCTTCAGATTCAGTAAGCGATCCGAATGCTCCATTGGGTGGTAGTTCCTCGGCCTCGAAGTATTCAGGTCCGGAGAAGATACTGCTCACCGGAGGATTCAGCTCCCAGCCCACTCTGGCGCGAAAAAGTGGGGCGGACGAAGGCATGCCGGAAATTGGCAGTGAAAAGGTGACCAAGGCCGGTTCGATTCCTGACAAAGGACCGCTGATCCAGGCGGTCCAGGAATCACCTGACTTACCGGAACCAACTTCCAGAATCGCGTGTCGGTATCCTGGGGGAGCCTGAGTCTGGATGATCATGCGCTGGCCGGACTCATCCAACTGCACATCAATCATCACCGGACGGGATCCGGATGCTGTTGTGGACAAAGGCATCGTGATGCAGAGAATCCGCAAAACAAACCTGAAAATTTTTTCCTTTAATATACCCGTCCAGTTCATACCCCTGCTTTCTACTTTCTTCATTCTGATCAATGAGCATATGCTCATATAAGCCGGGTTTATCTCTCCAGAATCCTCCCAGCCATGGTTATTGATTTTGATAAAGTTAATGCAGTTATCGTGCCATTTTTAAGATGTTTCGACAATGAATTGGCGTTTAAGTTTCGAAAAACGCGGATTTTGTTTTTTGTTTCATGTAATGCGCGGGGCGCTTTATTTTCCAGCCCATGCGTATCCTGATTGTGCCGGACAAATTTAAGGGATCTCTCCCCGCCGGGAATGTGGCGAGTTCTATTGCCCGTGGGTGGCGGAAAGTCAGGCCCGAAGATGAAGTCGTTGAAATGCCGATGAGTGATGGAGGAGACGGGTTCGGGCAGATTTTGGGAGATTTAATGGGCGCAACTGAGAAGAGATTGCAGACCCTGGACGCGGCGCATCGGGATGTAGACACTGGATGGCGGTGGATTGAGGCTTCAAAAACAGCAATCATTGAGTCTGCGGAAACGATAGGATTGGCCATGTTGCCCAAGGGACACTTTCATCCGTTCCAGCTGGATACGCTTGGGCTGGCCAATGTTGTTCAAGACGCTGTGGCGGCTGGAGCGACTAAATTAATCATGGGTGTTGGAGGCTCTGCGACAAATGATGGCGGGTTTGGGCTCGCTCGTGGACTCGGTTGGCGATTTCTTGATGAACAAGGGAAGGATTTAATGGAGTGGACGGAGCTGGATCGATTGCAATCCATTGAGCCACCTGAAAACAGGAAACTATTTCGGTCCGTGGTCGTTGCTCTCGATGTACAGAATCCTCTGCTTGGTACGCACGGCGCTTCGCGGGTGTATGGTCCACAAAAAGGATTGTTGCCAGAAAACATGGAAGACGCTGAACGGCATTTGAAGCGACTGGCTCATGTCGTGAAGAAATCATTGGGAGTTGATCTGAAAAGCGCTCCCGGCGCAGGAGCAGCCGGTGGTTTGGGGTATGGATTACAGGTCTTTTTGGAAGCAAAGCCGAAATCTGGATTTGAAATGTTTGCTAAAGCTGCGTGCTTGAATCGGGAAATCCAGCAAGCAGATATTGTGATCACCGGAGAAGGAAAACTCGATAAATCGACAGTGATGGGGAAATGTGTGGGTGAGGTGGCGGAGCGTTGCAAAAAGAAAAAGAAGCCTTGTCTGGCAGTGGGGGGAGCTTTAGAGGATCGGAAGAAGCTGGAGGAATTATTTGAGCACACATTGGCCCTGTCGGTGGATCTGACGACTGAAGAAGAGTCTTTCAAGAATCCAGGACACTGGTTGGAAATTGCTGGGGAGCAATTGGCGGGTCTTTCCGTTTGAAGTTCTGACAGATTACTTTTAATGTAGCGAACTATGAATTGGTTGGCTTATGCATTGATCACTGTTGCGTCCTGGGGACTCTATGGCGCTTACCTCCACCAGGGACAGGTCGCTATGGGCGATCCTGAGAACGGCCGATACAAGGCCTTCCTGTTTGTGGGATTGGCATACTTTCTAACAGCCGTGCTGGCTCCGCTTATTATGTTGTCCTTTAAGGAAACCTCCTGGTTGTATCCAGTCAAAGGTGTGGGTTTGTCATTGTTCGCCGGGATCCTTGGAGCAGTCGGCGCATTTTCTGTATTATTGGCATTTGGAGCCAAGGGTTCACCCGCTGTGGTAATGTCCATTGTCTTTGCCGGAGCGCCTGTAGTCAACGCGATGTACTCCATCATCAATCATCCACCGGCTGGCGGTTGGGGTGGGGTCAAATGGCAGTTTTACCTGGGAATCGCCATGGCTGCCGCTGGAGGATGTTTAGTTACATTCTACAAGCCAACGCCTGCGCCGAAGAAACCACAGACCGCGCAAGTCCAGGAGCAAGCAGCGGCAATGACTGCTCCAGTCCAGGATGATTCCAAGCCAGTGACGGTCAAAGTATTGGACTGAATTCAACCGCAGATTAGCGCAGAGAGAAGAAAAAGCATAATCTGTGGAAATCTGTGAAATCTGTGGTTAATCCATGCTCTGTAGAAGGGTCGGTTTGCTTTCTGTTTAATATTCAGATTCAATAGGATTAATGTCCTTGTTGAATCGAGATCAAATCCGTTCCCTTCAGTCCGAAGCGTGTCAGCGTCTGATCGAAACGACGTTGGGGAGCAATCCTTTTTATCATCAGCTTTGGACTGATGCTGGTGTAGATATCGATCAGTTGCGTCATGCTGATTTTCCAGGCGGATTACTTCAACTGCCTTTCACCGAGAAATTTCAGCTCGTAGAAAACCAGAAACTTCATCCGCCCTACGGGACCAATCTCGCTTATCCAGTTGCCAGATATTCACGCTTGAACCAAACCAGCGGGAGCACAACAGGGAACCCTATTCGCTGGTTGGACACTCCAGAAAGTTGGAACTGGATGTTGGATAACTGGATCGAAGTTTATCGGTCTGCAGGTGTAACTTCAGAAGACCGAATCTACTTCGCCTTTTCTTTTGGGCCTTTTCTTGGATTCTGGACCGCTTTCGAAGCTGCTTCAAAAATGGGAGCAATGTGTATTCCAGGCGGTGGATTGAACAGCTCGGCTCGATTGAAAATGATTTTTGACAATCAGGTTACCACACTTTGCTGCACTCCAACCTATGCGCTTCGTCTAGCTGAAGTCGCAGAACAGGAAGGTTGGGAGTTAAATAAAGCGCCCGTACAGACATTGATTGTCGCGGGTGAACCCGGAGCGAGCATTCCGTCCACTCGCGCCAGAATTCAGAGACTGTGGCCAACGGTAAAAATCGTGGATCATCACGGAATGACCGAAGTTGGTCCGGTGACTTATGAATGTCCTCGTCGCGTTGGTTCTCTGCATGTGATAGAGTCCGGTTACTATACGGAAATCATCAACCCCAAAACTTTAAAACCAACTGAACCCGGAAAGATGGGAGAACTGGTTCTGACTACATTGGGGCGTGTCGGATCACCCTTGATTCGATACCGCACTGGGGATTGGGTTCGCAAGTCCGCTAATACAGGTTTTGTATGTGATTGCGGACGATCCGAGATTTTATTAGAAGGTGGAATCCTGGGTCGAGTCGATGACATGGTTATCATTCGCGGTGTTAATGTTTTCCCTGGAGCTGTTGAAGAAGCGCTTCGTCGAGCCCCTGGATTAGCTGAATACCGTGCAACGATTACTGAAACCGATTCATTGACCGACCTGAAGATTGAAATCGAACCCCTTCCAGAGGCAGATCCACAAAAGTTGCGTCAAGATGTCCATCGAGAAATCCAAACCATGTTTGCGTTGCGGCCTACAATACAGCTCGTGGAACCAAATTCCCTGCCGCGATTTGAAATGAAAGCAAAACGCTGGTTTAAACAATCAGCAAACTCTCACTCTCATTAATTTAGATATATTCTATTCAACGATTCAAAGCCTTCTCATATTTATGTCAATCGGAACGCTTTGAACGATGTTCAACATACGTCCATCTAATATCATATAATGTCTGACGAACCTTTGATTCAACTGCAGGAAGTGACCAAAACCTACGAGTCTGGAGCAGATCAGGTGGAGGTTTTGAAATCCATTAACGCTTCAATCCGCGCCGGCGATACTGTTTCCATTATGGGGCCATCCGGTTGCGGTAAAAGTACACTGCTGAATCTGATTGGGGCTTTGGATACTCCTTCTTCGGGCGAGATTCGAATCGACGGGAATTCTCTAGGTGGCATGTCAGAGTCAGACCTGGCTTCATTCCGGAATCGAAAGATTGGATTCATTTTTCAAAACCACCATCTGCTCCCCCAACTCTCTGCCTTGGAGAATGCATTGCTGCCAGCGCTGGCCAGTTCCGGAGCATCTTCTAAAGAAATCCAGGACCGAGCTGTGAATCTCATCAAACGTGTCGGACTGGAATCCCGAATGCACGCTCGCCCAGGCCAGCTCTCAGGTGGAGAGAGACAACGTGTTGCTGTAGCCCGTGCGCTCGTTTTGAGTCCATCCATTCTGCTGGCAGATGAACCGACCGGAGCCCTGGATCAAAAGACAGCCGACAGCTTGGCGGAATTGTTATTGGAATTAAATCAGGAAGAAAAAGTTGCGTTGATCACGGTGACCCACTCCCCGGATCTGGGAGCCAGAATGCAACGGCGTTTCAAATTGAACGGTGGCAAATTGGAAGAAGCTCAGTCTGAGAAATAATCCGTTGAGCAAACGAAGGAAACTTCAATTATGACTTTCTGGAAACTGGTTTTAAGAAATCTCTGGAGTCACCGCCGAGCGCATTTTGGCGCGTGGCTTGGAGCCGTAGTCGGAGCCACTGCTCTTAGCGGCGCTTT
>JAUIHU010000085.1 GCA_030432175.1 Verrucomicrobiia bacterium
GCCACGAGGATGCGGAACGCCAGACCCGAAAACCCTCACAGAGCTGTCAGCCGCTATCATTGTGTTTGGATGCGCCAGAAACTTTAACAGATCTGGTTCCTGCATACTGTGGAATACTCCGGCAGCTCCGCCGTTGTACTGGATTTGCAAGATCATTTCGATCTGCTGATCAAGACTGGAGCCGCCTAAAACCTTCTCTGCTGCTTCAATGATATTTTTGCCATTGAGAGACGGATCATGTCCATAAGATGCAATAACAGCATAAGCGTAACTTTCCCTTCCACTTGAGGTTAGAGATTCTTTCATTTCCTCAATGATGGCATTTCTTTGCGCTGGGTTGTCGACTCTGTCCCGGTAATCCTGTGAGGTTCCCTCTCTGGCTTCTTTTGGAATCAATTGGCTGATTCCGGTGCTGGATGCAGTGTACATGTACTGATCCTGCGTGATGCTGAGCCCGTAGTTTGGCGCCAGATTCAGAATCTCCAAAATCTCATCTGCCTGTCCCCAGTTCGCGTTGCCAGATAGCTTGATGTGTGAGATGTGGGCGGGAATTTTGGCTTCGGTGGCGATGGTTATTAATTCATTGATCGCAGCGCGTATTTTGTTGGATTCGTTTCTCATGTGCGAAACGTAGATTCCACCATGTTGAGAAGCGATTTTGGCCAGTTCGACGATTTCTTCAGTTTCAGCGAAAGTTCCTGGCAGGTAAATCAATCCCGTTGAAAGGCCCAGGGCTCCATCTTTCATGGCTTTTTCCACCAGCGAATTCATTTTCTGCTGCTCCGCCACCGTCGGGGGGCGATTGAAATATCCTCCCATGGCTTCTCTTCTTACAGTGTTGTGACCAATCAATGAACAAACATTCGCTGCAACCGTAATGTCTTCCAGTTTGGTAAAGTATGTCTCCAGGTCGAGGGCTGATCCACCGCAGTTTCCTAGTACCAATGTAGTGACACCCATTCGGGTAAAATTTTCCGCGTATGGATTGGAGCTGATGTTTTCCGCATGCGTGTGAACATCAATAAAGCCTGGCGCAACAATTCGTCCATTGCCCTCAATGACTCTCTCTGCAGGGGGTAAACCTGAAGGTGAACCTTTTCTTATCAGAACGATTTTACCAGCATCGATTCCAACCGAAGCTTGATAAGCGGGATTTCCGGTTCCATCGACCACGGATGCATTGGTAATTAAGTAATCAAGTTCCGCAGGTGTGGCTCCCAGGGATAGGGTTCCTGCAAGAAGTAAAAAGAACCGGCTGGTTAGTTTCATGGTGAAAAAAAACACCAGATCATACAAAATAGCAACATGTCGATTGCACATCTCAGAGAGGAATATCGTCGTCACACACTGGATGAATCCCACGTTGATCAGGATCCAATAGCGCAATTTCAACAATGGTTTGAGGAAGCTCGTCAGGCAGAAATTCGTGAGCCAAATGCAATGGCGTTGGCGACCTGTGATGCTCAGGGCAACCCTTCGGTTCGTATTTTGCTGTTGAAAGCTGCAGATGCCAGGGGATTTACCTTCTTTACAAATTACAATAGCCGCAAGGGCAAGGAGCTGGAAGTTAACCCAAAGGCATCTATGGTGTTTTTTTGGAAAGAACTCGAAAGGCAAGTGCGGATTGATGGAGAGGTGATCCAGGTATCCAGAGAGGAATCGCAAGCCTACTATGACAGTCGTCCGGTTGGGAGTCGACTTGGAGCCTGGGCATCTGAACAAAGCCGCCGCATTTCAGGTCGCTCGGAATTGGAATCACGGATGAGTGAGTTGGAGGAAAAATACAAATCTTCGAATCCACCTATTCCACCTCATTGGGGAGGTTACTTGCTGCAGCCATTGACTATTGAATTTTGGCAGGGACGTCCCAGCAGGTTGCATGACCGAATTTGTTTTTCCAGAGAGAATCTGAACCAGCGCGAGTGGGAATGTTTTCGTCTTGCTCCATAAATGGATACTCGTTTTATTCAGCTTCAGCAAGGAGTTGGGTCCAGGAATTTGGAAACAATCTCTTCCAGTACCAGGGAAACCAGTAATTGAAAATCAACTGACGCATTAATTTTTTTACTTCTTTCCTCGGGACTTTGATTACTGTGTCGGGATCCAAAGGGTTCTGAACGGATAATTGTTGCAGGGTTTGTATGCCCAGGAGGATGGGGAGCGCACAGGCTACGCGGACTCGCATTTGAGAGAAGGGAACAGCGAGTGTGTATTCCCATCCTGAAGCTAAAAGTTGATAAGCTTGCTGCAGGTACTGTGTGTAAAGCGGTCGGAACTGTTGGTAGCATTTGGGGTCCAAGAGGTGAAGAGGTGAGAGCTGATGTTTTCTCAACGTGGTTGCGGGGATGTAGCAACGCCCCTTACGGAGATCTCGTGGAATATCTCGAAGAATGTTTACCCATTGGAGCCCTTTTCCAAAATCAACCCCCAGTTTGCGCCAATGACGGTCCGGGAATGGAAGTATTGCATCAGGAAACAGGTTTCTTCTGCAAACGCGACTCCAGAATTCACCCACGCAGCCAGCCACGCTGTAAGTGTATTCATCCACTTCCTCCTCAGTTTCCAGAGGGATCAATGGAGGCAGGTTGTTTGGTGTAATGAGCGCATTCTCAGCATGAGGTTCAAAATGGATCAAATCGAATTCCTGTCCCGCTAATATCGTATCAAGTACACGACGGATTTCTTTGCTGTCATCGGATTGTATTTTTCTTAGATAATGTAGGGCTTCCTCTGCTTGGAGCAACATGCGAGATTCGCCTTCGTGCTCACATCGCTCTGACAGATTTTTCCACAGGATTTTTTTGCCTCCGGTTCCCATGACTTTTTCCCTGAAAACCCTAAGCATTTCGAGTCGTTTGGCGGATTCAATACATTCAGTATCAGCGATGGTGTCTGAAATTCTTGCGAGCAGATAAGCAAGTCCGATGGGGATCCGGACTGGTTTGGGCAGGATCTTTATTGTCAGATAGAAAGAACGAGAAACATCCTTGAGGGTAGCTTTTAGCAGATCCGTTTTCATTGGTTAAATCAGCCTAAATTATTTTGGCCGGTCATGTATTTAAGAAAAGTCAGAAAATCTCTGCTGCCAGGTTTGCATTTGTTCACACAGGCCCAATGAACGTAGTGGGGCATACTACTTTTAAAATCCGGAGAAAATTTAAACCTTTGCGGGCTCATCTCTCAAGCAATTCCTTGTGCAGAGTTCAAGTCCGGTCTCGAAAGAGGCGTGATGATGGGTTATGCTCTTTGCTATGAGTCGAATCTGGTTGACTGTTCGTTCTTATTGGATCTGTTCCTTTTGGGTCTTGTGCGCGCCATTTTTAATAACTGCCGCGAACGGGGACGTGTGGATTTCTGAGTTAGGGGCATTGAATGAGAATGGTCCTGAGGATGAGGACGGAGATAATGAGGATTGGATTGAGCTGTTTAACGACGGATCTGAAGCTGTGGCGCTTGGTGGTTATTATTTATCGGATGATCCGGATGATTTAACGCGCTGGCAGATACCCGATGGATTCGAAATTGCGCCTGGGGCATTCCACGTTGTTTTTGCTTCAGGGAAAGACAGGAAAGATCTGGAGGCTCCATTGCATACGAGTTTCAGGCTTTCGGGAGATGGGGAATGGGTTTTGCTAACCGAGCCTGACGGTCTGACGGTTGTTCATTCGGTAGAATTTCCAACACAAACGGATGATGTCTCGTGGGCGCTGCCGACTGGTCAGGAGGTTTGGGATTTTGAAAATCAGCTTGCGCCATTTCGCTGGACACTCAGCGCCTCTTCAGAAACTGAAAACGAATTTTTAAATCAGCCCTTGGATGGATTGACAGACTGGAAAGAAGGGAACGCTTGGGGGTTGGGATATGAAAAGGGGACATCGCCCGTGGGTGACTTAGGTTATGCACAGAGAGTCCAGGCTCTCAACCCTGTTGGCTACTGGCGTCTTGAAGAACAGGAGAACGTCACTGAGGTGGCAAATTCCGGGGCTAGCGGGAGTCTGGCGGGTGGGATTCCAGATGGGGAAGTTTTGTTTGGAGAAGAACCCTGGAATTCTGATTCGAGCGCCGCTGCACTTTTTCATGCCAGTGGAGGTGGTAAGGTCGATGTCGATTATCTGGAAGATTTGAATCCCGAGGTTTTTACTGTTGAGCTTTGGGCCCGAGTGGATGGGGGGCAGGGCAGTTATCGTTCCCCGATTACTTCAAGAGATGATCATCCTCAGCGTGGGTATGTTATCTACGCGTCCGCTTCTGATCGTTGGGAGTTCTGGACCGGGAGAGGCGAGCAAACCGGTTGGAATTCTTTAGCGGGTCCGGCGGTAGCAATAGGGGAGTGGGTTTACCTGGTCGCTCAATATGATGGAACTCGCATGCTTTTCTATGTCAACGGGGAACTGGTTGGACAAATGAACACCGGATTCGGACCGAATCGAGCGCGGCCACTTCGCATTGGAGGAGGCGCTACCGAGGGCTCAGGACAGTATTTCTTCGAAGGCGCCATCGATGAAGTAGCGGTTTATTCAGAGATCCTTTCGGCCGGAGTGATCCAGGAACATTACGAAGTAGGAATACCCCGAATTGATCCTGGAACCGGAGAACGGTTGACGCGCGATTATGATCCATGGATTCAAACTGAAATAGTCGTGGGAGAATCCGAGTCGCCAAATGGAGTTTATGTGCGCACAGCCATTGACTCCGTTTTGTCCGGGGCTATCTCCCCTGCATCACCATGGCCTTTTCACGAACTGGAATTAGGCATGCAATACGATGATGCGTATGCCCTCTATTGGAATGGTCAATTGGTCCACTCAGCCAATGCGCCAGCGCAGTTGAATTGGAATTCACTCGCTCAAGCGCGCCGTTCGGATTTACTGGCAGTGCAAGTTGAAAAGACGATCTGGAATTGGGAGGAGGCTGTTGAAGACGGCTGGACCTGGCGTGGCGATCAACCGAATGATCTGGGTTTGCATGTTTTAAACGCATCTGTTGAAGGAGATCCGGACCTGCTGGTACGCCCGGCATTGATCGGTCGGAAGTGGCGCATGGAAGCTGAGCAGGGGTGGAAATACTTTATGCAACCCACGCCAGGAAAACCAAACCTGGTGGACGATAACGCGTCCGAGTTGGGTCCAATTATTCTGGATGTGAAGCATTCTCCTGAGGCTCCAGCGGAAGAGGATCCGGTTCTTATAGAAGTTGAAGTCGCAGCGGCTCCTGGATTGGAAGTGGCATCAGTAGACGTGTCTTTTCGCATTATGTACCAGTCGGAGCGGATGATTTCGTTGAATGATCAAGGCGTCAATGGTGACAGGGAAGCCGGAGATGGGATCTATTCCGGAACCATCCAGCCACGGGTGAATTCTTCAGAACAGATGGTTCGATACAGGGTTCGAGCAAGAGACACACAGGGCGGTCAATCGATGGCTCCATTCCCGAGAGACCTGAGCGGCGACAGGCAGAGTCCCGAGTACTACGGGTGGGTAGATGACGCGATTCATGAGCAGGGAGGAACGCCGGTTTTTTATTGGTACAGCGCTAATCCACAACAAGCGCACACTCGAGCCGGATCCAGAGTTTCAGTATATTACCAGGGAGATTTCATTGACAACGCATTCGCCAGAGAAAGAGGGCAGGCAACTGCGTTTGGATCTCAGAAGTTTGAGTTTGATGCGGATCATCAGATTCGACTTGGGCCAGAGTTAGGCCGGGTTCGCGATTTGAATCTGAATTCCAATGGGGCTGATCCGATTTATATCCGTCAACCACTGGCCTTTCAGGTTTTCCGAGATTTCGGTTCAGCATCGCCAATCAGCTTTCCTTTGGAGATGCGCGTCAATGGAGAGTTTGATCGGTTGGGCATATTGATAGAACAGGTGGATGAAGATTTTCTTCAAAGAAACGATCTGGACCCTGAAGGCGCGTTATACAAATTCGTTCAGCGCCGAGAATTGACACCAGCCTTCAGTAACATTTCGGATGGATTAGAGAAAAAGACGAGATTGGATGAAGATTTTTCTGATCTGGCTCGTATTGTCGACGCCTTGAGGTCGAGAAATCCGCAGCACATTCGCGAAATGCTTTTTGAGGAACTCGATCTTCCGGCTGTCGTGAATTATCTGGCGGCGAGAGCGCTGGTTCGGGATGTGGATTCGATTCGAAAAAACTTTTACTTCTATCGCGACACTTGTGGTGATCGGAAGTGGAGGTTCTTGCCCTGGGATAAGGACCTGAGTTTGGGGACCGGTGTATCGAACGCCGTTGGCAGTCATCCTTTTCTTGGAGCCGAACAGCATCCGCTACCCAGCTTTGATCAGTGGAATGTTCTGATGGATGCGATGTATAAAGATCCCTGGATTCGTGCAATGTATCTTCGACGACTTCGCACGTTGATGGATCAGGCTTTGGCAAACGACACTACGCAGGGCAATGCGTTTTTTACCAGCCGTGTTTTGGAAATAGCCAGACGCGTTGGCCCCTATATCAATGGAGGCGAACGTGCGGCTGCTTCCGGGATTCTGGATTTTTGGAATCGTCACCGAGATTTTATGTATCGAGTGCATACGCTGGAGCCAGGAGAGTCGGCCCCTTTCCCTGCAGTTGGATCTTTATCGGCGGGAATTCCCCCAGCGGCTCTGGATGCGGATGAGATTTTTATCCAAATCGCTGGCGTGGATTACTCAGGTGGTGATTCTGAAAATAATCCTCCAAGCGGGGTAGTTGTTGTATCCAATGAGGGATCCAATGCTGTGGATATGTCTGGTTGGAAACTCAACGGAGCGGCGGTTTTTCAGTTCCCGGCCGGTTTTGTATTACCTGCACAAATGCAAGTATCGCTTGCGGAAAGTTGGACGCAGGAGTTGGTGATTGAATCTTTGGCTGAACCTGATCCAAGTGCGCGAGTTGCTGGAATGGAATGGTGGTTGGATGATGGGGAGGGGAGGCCGCCCGAATGGATCCGATTGGTCAATGATCAGAATGAAGTCATTGATGAAATAGAATTTCAGGTCACTGGTGACTTGGATTCAGACGGTATGGCAGATGAATGGGAACGCCATTACTTCGGAGCTACAGACTTTTCAAATGGAATGTATGACACGGATCAGGATGGGAGGTCTGATCGACTGGAGTTTGAAATTGGAACTGATCCTAACGTGGCGGATGGTGGAGATTGGCTGCAGATGGACTGGAATGATGGCGCTGGCAAGTGGCGCATCCGAATAGTCCTTGGTGAATATTCTGCTCCGTATTATGAAGACTTGCGGTTGATCCTCCAGCTGCAACAGTCGACGGATCCAACAGGGATAGAGGATGGGATCCGGTTTGAATCGTGGAATGAGGTAGAAACCAAAGAGTATTCTCTAAATGCCTGGCGGGATGGGGCAATGGAAGAAATCGTTCTGAATTTTAATACTGAAGCGGTATTGGAGAATGATCTGAACTGGTTTCGAGTTGGGGTAAGGTTTCTAAACCAGACTGTGCTGGATTAGGGAGTGGAGAGATTCCTGTCACACATTTTTAACAAAATTCCTTGAATTGAAGGGAAACTTTTGGAGTTCTAGGGGCCCTATGAGTCGGGTTATCATAATAGGCGCAGGAGGAGTGGGCAATGTGGTGGCGCATAAGTGCTGCCAGGAAAGCGCTGTGTTTGCCGATATTCTTTTAGCCAGTCGCACTGTTTCCAAATGTGAAGCCATTGTGCAACGATGTTTGGCTCGTTACCCGGAGTCGAACATCCAAGGTGTGGCTGTTGATGCCAATCAGGACGATGCATTGGATCAGTTATTGGGGCAGTATCAGCCAGCTCTAGTCATCAATGCTGCTTTGCCTTACCAGAATCTGCCTATCATGCGGGCCTGTTTGCGGCATGGGGCTCATTATGTAGACACCAGCGCTCCGGAGCCGGATCCGGAGAAATACGAGATGTTTGCCTACCACTGGCAGTTTGAGCTGGATGAAGAATTTAAAAAGCATGGATTAACAGCTGCCTTGAGCTTTGGGTTTGATCCGGGAGTCACGAATATTTTTTGTGCTTATGCAAAAAAGCATTGGTTTGATGAGATTCATTCGCTGGATATTCTGGATTGTAATGCTGGAGATCACGGACGGGCATTTGCCACCAATTTCAATCCGGTAACCAATATTCAGGAGGTCATACAACCTGGCTATTATTGGGAAAATGGAAGATGGGAAAAGATCCAGGCGTTCTCTGAGAGCTGTGTTTATGATTTTCCGGAGATTGGGCCTCGAAAGATGTTTCTGATTTATCATGAAGAACTGGAGACTTTGGTGAAAAGGTTGCCGGGATTGAAACGGGCCAGGTTTTGGATGGGTTTTACAGAAACCTACATGAAACATCTCGAAGTGCTTCGCAATCTGGGACTGACCGAGATGGAGCCCATTGAATTTGACGGAGCCAAGGTCGCTCCATTGGAATTCTTGAAAGAGACCCTGCCTGATCCTGCAGGATTGGGGAAAGGATACAAAGGTAAGACCAATATAGGTTGTCTTTTTGAAGGAGTATATCAAGGCGAATCCAGACAATTATATGTTTATAACGTCTGCGATCATGAGGCCGCATTCTCAGAGACAGGTTCGCAGGCTATTAGTTTTACGACCGGGGTCCCGGCAATGATTGCAGCCAAGCTGGTACTTGAAGGCGCATGGAATCGTCCTGGCGTCTGGGCTCCTGAGGATTTTGATCCGGATCCTATGATGGACGCTCTCGAAACATACGGACTACCGTGGGCGGTTGAAGAGGAAGTCAGTTGTGTTACTTGAACAACCATAGACCGGTTTCTACTGATTGATTGGGATTTTTCTTTTGTCCAAGACCGTAAAGTTGAGAAGTCCCGGGACGTTGGCAAACCCAATAGCATGTGGTAGGCAGAGTATTCTGGTTCACTGATCGTATTTGGCGAGCATCAAGAAATCTTCCTTCTTCTCTGATAGAAATGGCATAGAACTCGCCGCTGTCCTGACGTTCAACGCAAATTAAAAAACGTCCAGCCAGAGGGTGCGGGGAACTGATTCCCAAGATGGCGGTTGGCTGTCCGGAGAACGGACAGGGAAAAATATCTTCGCTTTGGAAAGTTTTCAGTGGCGCCAGACCTATCGGGTATTCCGCTTTTTCCAGAGGATCAAGTCCTGCCGTTGGGTTTCCTCCATAGGCGACAAACTCAGCTCGATCCTCATTGGGAAACCCGTAATACCCACCCTTCTGTATTCTGAGTAAATGTGGTTGAGTTGTGAATGGGATGGATGGCGCTCCCCCCCCAGTCGGGGATGCGTAAGATTTTTCGACATCCTCTACGAGAGACAAAGCCAGAATGGTTTCTGTTTCCGGATGCTTTTCAAAAAGCGAAGGGTTATGGATACCGGTGGCGACGAACCTTCCAGGCTGTTTTTCTGCATCCTTGTCCGTGTCTTTCAAGAAAGACTTCCATCTTTCATGTCCTTCCAGTTGCAACTCCAGAATCGATGAAGAAACATAGGACCAGCGTTTCTTGTATTCAGCATTGAGTGGACCTTCTTCCAGAAAGTTTAAAATCGGGCCAATGCCTAGCGCCACCGTCGCTTCTTCCACCCAATCGAGTGAAGCCAACGGTAATGAGCTGGTTGAAGATTTCGAAAACGGAATATTATTCAGCAGGATTTCCTGGTTTAACCATTGCAAAGAGCTATCGCCAGGCTCGAATAAGAACATCCATTTTTGCACTTGGCCCGTACCTGCTCTGAAAACATTTTCGCTGGCAATGGCGCTGATATCCGACTTGGACAGCGCCCATGCAGGGACCTGGCAGAATACGAAATAAAAGATGTTGGTATTTGGAATCGAGCGTATCGTAGCCGATGCAACAGCGCCTGCATTCAAACGAGCGACCTCAACAGTCTTCAGTGGGCTGCCGGTGATTGGGTGAAACTGTAACAGCGAAACTCCTCCGACGGAATCGGTGATCAGCGCAAACTGATCATTGATAAAGTTGAGGGTGGTCCAATGCGAGGATCTCGGTTCCGTAAGGACCAGTTCGGCGTCCATAAGAAACCCATTACCGTGATTTACATCATCTGCTTCGGTGGTCCAGGAGGCAGCGATTTGGGAAGATTCCGAAGGGTCGATCTGGTTTAGACGCAATGAATAGTTCAGACCTGGTTCAAGTGGCGCTAAAGGGATTATCTTCAGCAATGTTCCGGGCGGATTCCAGGAAAGTGAGACAGGAACCGGAGTTTGATTTTCAACCTCAAAGATTTCCGCCAATGGACGAGAAGGATCTGTCAATTGAACCTGGCGATTGAAAGTGATTTCCAGCCAGATTGAGCGAGGAGCATTTCTCCAATCCTTAACTTTGCCAGCGCTGGAATGGATTTGGATGGAGTAATCCAGTTCAGAACCGACGACAGTTGAGAAAGTTGAAGCAGCGCAGATGAAAAACTGAGAAATGACAAAAAGAATCAAGCTGCAAGTGATCCTCAGCGAAAACAAGTCCTGGGCCATGTGATAGATCCTTTTCGCCTGCATCATCAATCAGAAATCCCGGAACGCAAAACTTATGATAAGGATTTGCGTTCCGGGTGAAAACAGAGATTACTCAGCCACCGCGGCGGCTACCATATCGCCGACTTCACTAGTGGAATAACCCATCCGGCCAGCGCCGAGGTCTTTGATTTTCTCGCGAGTCACATTGATGACCACTTCTTCAATGCGTTTCGCAGCTTCCTCTTCTCCCAGGAAATCCAGCATCATCTGGACTGCGCAGATAGCGGCCAGAGGGTTGATGACATTTTTTCCAGTGTACTTGGGAGCGCTGCCTCCGATTGGTTCAAACATGCTGGCGCCTTCCGGGTTCATGTTAGCCCCGGCGGCGATTCCCATACCGCCCTGAACCATCGCTCCGAGGTCAGTAATAATATCACCAAACATATTGTCAGTGACGATCACATCGAACCATTCCGGGTTTTTCACGAACCACATCGTTGTCGCGTCGACGTGCGCATAATCGCGTTGAATATCCGAGAAATCCTGATCGCCGATTTCGTGGAAAGCGCGTTCCCAGAGGTCAAAGG
>JAUIHU010000086.1 GCA_030432175.1 Verrucomicrobiia bacterium
GGGTGAGGTAAAGGTTGTTGGGGAGCGCGTGGATCAAATGTCCGGATCTCAGGCCGATGCGTTTCGTGGGCGGCGTCTAGGATTTATTCATCAGAATTTCCACTTGCTCCAACCATTCACCGCGCTGGAGAATATTCTCCTGGGAATGCGATTTGGCCGAAAACTTTCGAAGTCGGAGAGGGTAGCCAGAGCGGAGTCGCTGCTGCAAAGAGTGGGACTTTCTCACAAAAGCCATTCCAGGGTTTCGCATTTATCCAACGGCGAACGTCAGCGGGTGGCTGTTGCGCGTGCTGTGGCGAATCGTCCGGCGCTACTTCTTGCGGATGAACCCACCGGATCACTCGATCCGCAAACCTCCGAGGAAGTCTTTCAGTTAATTCAGGAAATTTGCGATCAGGAAAAATGCGCGTTGCTCTTTGTGACTCACGACATGAATCTGGCGCAGAGTTTGTCAGAGCGATTTGATTGTCAGGGTTTGGTGCGGCACGAAAAATAATTTTTACAGGGATTTGGAATGAGTCTGATTCGTATAGCCTGGAGATACTTTTGGATACGGCCTCTGATCACTTTGTTCACGCTCATCGGAATAGCGTTGGGCGCCGGGTTGATCAGTGGCGTGCTGACGTTGAAGCGTGAGATTGAGTCTTCGTTCGTGGAAGAAAGCGCCTACTTCGATCTGGTGGTTGGAGCCAAAGGAAGTCCGTTGCAACTGACTTTGAGCAGTGTCTATCACATGGACCTGCCAACGGGAAATATTCCTATCTCCCGTTTCTGGAACTTGCGCAAGGATTTCCGGGTCAAGAATCTTGCTCCTCTGGGATTGGGTGACAGTTACGCCGGATTTCGAATCGTTGGCACAACTCCTGAATTTTTTGATTTTGCATCCCGCGCTAAAGAAGATCAGCCTTCGGAAAAATATTATCCGCTGGGGAAAGGGCGCTTATTTGAAAGGGATTTTGAAGCCGTGGTTGGAGCTCAGGTGGCGGCGGCGCGTGGATTGAAAATCGGATCCACCTTTGTGGGGGGCCATGGACTGGTTTCCGCTGCAACAGGAACGGAAACAGAAACGCACGATGCATTTCCTTATGAAGTGGTAGGCATTTTGGAATCCACAGGAACCAGCGCCGACCGAGTGATCTGGGTTCCGATTTCCTCCGTCTGGAAAACCCACGAAGCGGAGTATGGTGAACCGGATGACGCCTCGGATCCCAAAGAAGAAGTTTCTCGCTTTCCCTTTGTGGAACCGACTGAGGAGGATTTGGGTTCCAATCGTGAAGTCACTGCAATTTTGCTGCAACTGAGAGCGCCGGGGATGCGGTTCATGATGAGCGCTCAGATTCAAAAAGGGACGGAGTCCATGGCTGCGATTCCGATCAATGAAATGTTGCGACTCTACCAGAACATACTAACCCCATTTCAAACTGCCCTGCTTAGTGTGGGGTATCTGGTAGCATTGGTATCCACTCTGTCCGTTGCCACAACGCTCTATCAGGCCATGGAGCGTCGACGTCAGGATGTGGCGACGATGCGTTTACTGGGAGCGCATCCGAGAGAGATCCTCTGGATCGCTCTCCTCGAAACCTGTTTCTTGTCCATTATTGGCGTGGGATTCGGTTTTCTGATCGGGCACGCAGGATTGGAACTCGCCGCCGGATGGATCCGAAATCAGTACGGAGTGAATCTATCCGGATGGTCCGTGGATGCATTCGAGTTGAAAGCGCTTGGAATCGTATTAGCCATGGGCTGGCTGGCCGGACTGGCCCCAGCAGTCTTTCATTACCGGAAAGCCCCGGCGGATGAACTGGCGGGGAGGTAGGGGATCTTGTATCGAACTCAAATCAACTTATTGATTTCTATCCTTTAGGATCCGCTTAATTGATTCGGGATCCCTACGCATATCAAGAATACCCACAATTCTGACTTTCTGCCATTTGATGTCGTAATAAATAGCCTCCTCCAGGAAGATGACTTGATCTACTTTTTTCATTCAAGCAGGCGTTTTTTTACCTCATCCAAAGAATAGAATTTTGCCTGTCCTGATTCCATTTTGCTCAGACGTTCTGACAAAATGTCTTCATGCCAATCAGGAGAAATTGGCTCGTTTTCTTGCCGACATAACGCTTCCCATAGAGCTTCCATTGTCTGGATGCGCTCGGCATTCGACATTTTCTGAATTTCAGTAATGCTCATCCTAGCATCTTTATAAGCAGGCGCTGGGAAATACTCAACAGAGTTATTCCGAATGACATTTTGTGCGATCCCCCCTTATCCACCCGCCACGATTTTTACGATTTCCAGTCGGTCTCCGTCTTTGAGTTCTCGGGAAGCAAATTCAGAAGGAGCAACCGCTTCCAGGTTGTGTTCGACAACAACGCTCTTAGGTAAAAATCCCTGACTTTCCAGAAATGCGGCAATTGTGCAGGGGGTGTTCGCTTCGGTCTTTTCTCCATTGGCAATCACTTGGCCCATAATCTTTTCTTCAATGATTCCGTTAATGAAATTTTATCCGGTAAATTCTGTCCTGCCTTTGTGCAATGTTCAGATTTCTTCGGCAATCGGTTCGTCGGCGTGCGCCAGCTCCTTCAGATGATGTTTGTCCCGGAAGGTTAAGTAAACCAGTCCGCCCATCGCGCTCCAGATCAAACTCCCGGCATACGCCAACAGGGAAATCGAAAGAGCGGTTGTTGCCGGGATCCCGATGATCGGGCTGGCCAGCATCAGCACATAAAGATTTTCACGCACCCCGAGTCCGCTGGGCGTGACCGGAATGGCGGAGATGCAAATCACGGTTGGGACAATCGCCATCAATGGGATGAGTTTCACCGGCAAATCAAATCCCCGAACCAGAGCGGCGATTTGCAAAACGCAAACCAGATTGATCAGCAGAGATAGCAGAATGGATTTGGAAAGCGCCACAGGATGTCTTCCCAATGTCTGGCAGCCTTCAATCACGCGCAGGATTAGTTCTCCTTTGGGAATGCGTGTCAGCCAGGCCATCCACACGGGTCTCCATTGAGCCGGACCTCCCCACAAGGCCAGCAAAACCACCCATCCAAAACCAAATGCCAGAACCACAATGAAAGAAGCCACGGCAGTTAAACGGGTGTCGTTCCACATCAGGTCCTGATTGAAAAAAATAAAGAACGCGGCAAACAGCAGCATGGCGCAGAGTCCAATCAATCGATCCAGCCCGACCGCCAGGACGGCCTCTGTTTTCAAGTGATGAGTCTCGCGGGCGGTGTACCAGGCTTTTAATAAATCTCCCCCTGACGATCCGAGCAGGAAGGAATTGAAGAAATGCGCCACCCATGAAATTTCGATCACTCGGGCGCTGGGCAATGGTAAGCCTAAAGCATTCAATGTGGCCTTCCACCGCATGGCGCCCAGAATCAGGGACAGTCCCATGAACAATAGCGACCATCCGAAAGCGCTCCACCCAACCTGGGTTAAAGCATGCCCTAATTCGCTCGGACCAATGCTCCAGGAAGTTTTCCACTGGGACCAGAAATCGAGTTCATTCCACTCCGGACCCAGCGCCAGTTTGGCTTCCTGTTTGAATATGGAATGAGAAATCCAGGAAAGCAGGAGCAGGCAGATGATGAATCGTACGAACCTCGGCCAGTTCATTCTGTGCCCCAGACACTCTGAATAAATTGGAAGCCGCGCTGAACTTCTTTGGATGATAATCGGGGACTGAGTTCCAGCACCTTGGTATGTTCGGGCAGAATGAAAGGTTTCAGGGACTCCCAATCAATCGATCCAGTTCCCGGCTCGCAGTGGTCTTTACCAGGGTACTGAACATCGTGGATGTGCAATCCAGTCAGTTTTTCAGCCATAGCAGCAAGATGCATTGCATGGTCGATGAAGCCGAGGTTATGCTTGATTTGTGCGTGGCCGCAGTCGTGCCAGTATTTTACTGTTTCTCCAGGAAATTCATTGAACAGCAATGGAAAGTCGTTCTCGAAAGGGATTTCTTCCAGGGCTTCGCGGTTTTCGATGCCAAACTGAATTTCTCTTTGCTCGGCAGGATCCTCAATTCGGCGCAACATTTCGTAAGCCAGAGTCTGGTATTTTTCTTTTTTAGCTTCCCGCTTTTTTAAAACGTCCTGACAAAGCTTCTCGTATTTCGGCGTCTCCTTCTTTTCGGCTTCGATCAGGTCCACCAATCGATCTGTGAAATCCTTGATCTCCACCTTGCCCATGTGGAGCACGATGCGTTTGGCTCCCACGCGCTCAGCCATCTCGATTGTTTTGATGGTGTGTCTGTAAGCGTTTTCCCACTCACGGCGATTGGTAGCAGTGAACTTGAAAATATTAGGAGCGGCATGATTGACGCCCATTGGAAGCGGGCAGAAATTATGGAGGCTGGAGATTTTAATGATGCCGGCTTCCACCGCCTCCAGGATTCCTGGCACCAGGCTGATTCGAATTCCGTGGCTGAGTTCCGCGTATTCGAATCCGAGATCCCGAATTTCTTCCAGCATTTCCCGTCCGTCAGTGTGGCGATGCGAGTTCCAGCAGGTGGAAAGAGAGTACATAAAATGAAATGGGGCGCCTGATCTTCAAATCGGCGCCCTGCTATATTCAAAATGTAAATTTACTTCTGAAACGTTGGTCTATCTAACAATCTAGAGTCGTTAGCGACTAGCGACTGTAGTTTTTTACCAGTTTCTCGCAGTGTTGGATGCGAGTTTTCCAGAAGATGAATGCCAGGAGCTGATTACATATCTGCGTAGCGGGCGCTCAACATGGCGTTGAACTTGGCCACTTTCATCCGGCGACGTTTCTTTTCGCTCGGCTTTTCAAAATGGCGGTGATTGCGGACTTCTTTCAAAGTGCCTTCACGGTCGAGTTTTTTCTTCATACGACGGAGCGCTTTTTCCAATGGCTCCCCTTTTTTAATTCTAATTTCGATCACTCTTGTTACTCCCTCTACTGTTATGGTTGCGTTAAATCTAATCCTTTATCAATAAATCCGATTTAACTTAATTCTCTGCTTGATCTCCAAAAGACCCGAGTCTTGACAGACCCACAATTTTTACTATTCAAACGACAAAAAGCCCGATTCTCGAATCGGCCATCTGCTTAAAACCACAGTTTAATCGGCTTTACAGACCGGACTCACAACGAGAAAACCAGCTTAAATCAAAATTATTGTTAGGAAATTACTCAGAAATCAGCGGTCCTGTCAATGGATTAGCGGGACAAACCTTTTCCCGTATAGGGATGGTGGCTTGATTTTGAATTGAGTTCCAGTCAAAATGTCTTTTATGGCGGAATCGTACCAACCCATCAGCTTGACGTCCGAAGACCTTCTAGCGATCAAGCAAAAGCTGTCCACTGCGCGACACAACATTAACAATCACCTGGCGTTGATTGTTGCCGCCGCTGAATTGGTTAAAAGAAAACCGGAAATGGCTGAACGTCTGGCGAATACGTTCCTGGATCAGCCAAAGAAGATCATGGGTGAGATCAGTGATTTTACCCACGAACTCGAAAAAACTCTGGGTGTTTCCGAATAATTTGGCGTGTCTCTTGAAAAAGAATTACATCCTGCAGATTATGCTGACCAGTTGGAAAGATTGTCCGCGGAAGATTCCGTTGATTTTCTAAAGGATCTTTCGTCTGCCGATCTGGCTCAGGTGTTGTCTGAGCTGGAGTGGGACGTTTTGTCCGACCAATTGGAGCTTCTGGATGATGATTCAATAGAGGGCGTTCTGGTAATCGCTCCACTGCGACAAGCTGTAGCGCTGGTTGATCTCCTCGCCGAAGAAAGACGGGAAATTCTTCTTCAACGCCTGCCGACGCGTCTCGCCTCCAACATCCGATCCCGACTTCAGTATCCGCAGGAAACCGCCGGGCGGTTGATGTCGGATCGATACATCTGCCTGAAAGATTTTCACACCGTACAGGAAACGCTGGATCGATTACGAGGTCGGGCCTTTCAGGAAGAATACGAAGACGTTTCATATCTTTACGTCACTGATGAAAAAGAACGTCTGGTAGGTGTGGTTTCCTTGCGGGATCTCCTCTTTCGTCGTCCGGAACGCAAAATTTCAGAAATCATGAACCCGGAAGTCCGTTTCGTCCAGGATACGGATGATCAGGAAGAAATCGGGCGCATGTTCCACCATTATCATTTTCTGGGACTTCCCGTTCTGAATGCAGAACGCCAGTTAATGGGACTCGTGCGCGCCAACGACGCCATGGAAGTGTTGCAGGAAGAGGCTACTGAAGACATGCAGCTGATGGTCGGTTTATCCGGGGAGGAGCGTTCCTGGACACCCTGGTTGAGATCGGTCAAGAAACGCTTGCCCTGGTTGTTCATCAACCTGCTGACTGCAGTCGCCGCCGCCAGTGTGGTTGGTTTATTTGAAGGAATTATTTCAAAATGGACCGCATTGGCCGTATTTCTGCCAATTATTGCCGGGCAGGGAGGAAATGCGGGCGCTCAGACTCTGACCATTGTGATTCGAGATCTGGCCCTGGGAGAACTGTCACCCGGGGACGGTAAAAAGGTGTTCTTTAAAGAGTTTTTCCTGGGGTGCTTCCATGGGCTCTGCATCGGAATTGTGGTAGGAATTGCCGGTTATCTTTGGCAGAACAACGCTATGATCGGTGTGGTTGCGGGAGTCGCCATGTGGTTAAACCTCATTGCGGCAAGCCTGGCAGGTGTGCTGATTCCTTACGGACTGAAGTGGTTTAATATCGATCCTGCTTTAGCTTCTGGAATTATTCTGACAACCGTGACGGACGTGGCGGGCTTTTTCTTCTTTCTAGGTCTGGCGTCTGTCGGGCTTTACAGCATGGGATTGATGTAGGTGTGGGAGGGTGTTTTATTTAATTTTTTGGAACCACTACATTCTGAACAGCTTGAATAAAAGCAGTTCCTTTTTGGTTTTCAATAATTTTAAATGCATTTGTAGCTGACAGCGTGTGGATGCATGAGTGGTGCACGCTCAAAACTAAATCTTGAAACTTTGGGTCACTTTCTAAAGGAGTAATTGTCAGACCAATCTCTTGGCATTTTTTTAAAAGACATATGTCGTGCGTGACTGAGATTCAATGCATGATCCCCTAACTCTTTGATTATTTTTCCTACCTTTTTATCTGAGTCACTAATAGAACTAAACATGCCATTTTTCAGCCACTCTTTGACCAAGGATTCTGACCACTTAATGGCTTTCTCGCATTCGCCAACAAGTGTTGGTTGATACTTTTGAAGAATCGGCTGCCATATGATAGCTTTAGCGTTATCTTTTTTGATCTCCTTGAACGCTCTATCTATTTCTTCAAGAATACCGTGGGCAGCAACTCCTCCAAGTTGAGGATCAATAGGGCCAAGGCTGGACTGTTTGCCCATGATAATTTCTTTGCACGAACATGAAATCATAGTTCCCGCTGACATTGCGAGTTGCGGGATTATGGCTCTGACATCAGTTCCAAACATTGACTGCAATTAATCAACAATTGACTCTGTGGCTGCAATTTCACCTCCAGGAGTGTGTAGTAATAAATCAAGTCCTTTCGTGCGATCAAGTTGGTGGATCACGGTCATGAAGCCATTTTTATCGGCATCATTAATCTGGTTCTCTCTGAGACCTGGTTTCTGGAGCCAGCCAGAGTAATACGCTATCGTGTTACGACCAGTATGTTTAGAAAGGCGGGAGAGATACTTCCTGCGTATTATGTCATGAGTACTTCCCGCTTCTTTGATTTCATCGAGGATCTGATTCCAATTCGGCATAGCAAGAAAAGTCTGATGAAGGAGAAGAATTATGGTCAATGACTATGAATTGCTGGTCTTCAGAATCTACAATATTAGGTAACGGCAGCGGGGTATGAACGTGGGGTATCTTCTCAAATACCTTCAGAATTTCTTCATATTTTTCAGTTTGCTTCATAATTCTACAAATTATATCTGGAAAGAGGTAAGATCAAGTACAGGATCAATAGGTAAGATTCAAAAATTCTTGATTAACATGATGCTTCTAAAGAGTTTTCCAGAACTTTGCCTTGGACTCTCAGTCGGGATCAGGTTTATTCAATTGATGCTCTGTAATCCTGATTTACCCCCGTTTCAAATCCGCTGCGGTTGGCTGAAAACAGTCCTGCTGACCGCCTCTGCTTTGTGCTTGAGTTCAGGCCGCGCACTAGATGCCTCCCCAGCGCCTTCAACATCTTCATTTCAACAGGAATTGGGGTTTCGATTGACGGACGATGAATGGAAAGAAGCGTATTTTCTGGTGAAAGATCCTGAGGGACAAATCTACCGCATCGGACCTCATTCGGTTGCTAAGTGGGATCCTACGGGAGCTTTTCATGAAGAGCAAAATGGGACTTCTGCTGAATCTGATGCAGACGCTGAAGCCTGGGATTGGCGATTCATGGGTTCTAACAAATTTCACGAAGCAGCAAAGCGCGCTCCATTTGAATCCAATACAGTCGCACGGTTCTGGGACTGGCGTTACACAGGCGCTCAACCTGAAAAAAAACAGCAGAATGATATTCTCGATGCACTCCGCCTCTTCTTTGGCGTTGACACTTACTCAGACCATAGAAGACCAAGGCAGACAGTCATGGCTTGGCCTGAATGGAATATAGAGGAAGCAGATTGGAGAGTTAAGTCAGTAAAACTTCCCTTCGATCTCAGAGGAGTCAATGGGGTCCTTTGGGCAGAGCCGGGGCTGGTTTATTTCTACGGATACTTTGGATTGTGGAAGTGGGATGGAGGCAAACAACCCGATTCTTGGGAAAGAATTTGGGATAGGGGGGCAGTGAATCAGGTGGCGTACGATCTGAACGGTTCTCTGGTTTTAGCAGGAAGGCTTGGGTTGTGGCGGATGCAAGAGGGGGAATGGACTCAATTCTGGGCGGAGGACAAACTGGGGCGTCAATGGGGGAATCGCTATGCTTTGGGTGTCTGTCTGGATATTTACAATCATCTATGGATCGCCACCAAAGCTGGATGGGCGAGGCAGGAATTTGATGGATCCTGGCGGTTTTGGACTGGTCAGGAAGGATTACCTACGACCCGGGGAATCGGATTGCACGCAGCCGACGATGGTTCCATCTGGTTTGGCGCAGACATGGGGTATGTGCGATATGATATCAACTTGGAAGACAAGGAAGGGGCCAATCCGTGGGCTTACCGTCAAGGGAAGAGGTGGGGGCCTGCTCATCGGGATGAAGTGGAAACAATGCAAATCGACACAAGCGGAACGGCAATAGCATTGATGCGACATGAGGGATATGAAGAAGGCATGGCCGGGTTGGGAGTGATTGCTCGTGTTCCGATGACCTTTCAGGAAAAAGCGGCTTTTTACGAAAGAGAAATCGACCGATATATCAAACGCACTCCGTGGGGATATACGGCTGAATCTAAATTGGCTGTTCCCGGTGATCGCAGTCATGTGACTTATCAGGACAGTGATAACGACGGACTCTGGACTGCGATGTACGGAGCGTCACAATGCTTCGCCTATGGGGCAACCGGGAGCGAGAGCGCTCGTCGCAATGCAGAGCAGGCTTTTCGTGCTTTGGAACATTTGCAACAGGCTCCGGTGGGATCTTCCCATGAGCCGCCAACCGGGTATGTGGCTCGAACCGTTCGACCTGTGGAATGGCCGGACCCGAATGAAGGAAGACTGGAACGAGATCGACGGACGAGAGAGGAAGACGAGTATCTCTGGAAAGTTTACGAACCTCGCTGGCCGTTGACTGCTGATGGTTGGTGGTATTGGAAAAGTGACACCAGTTCTGACGAACTGGACGGTCATTATTTCTTCTATCCCCTTTATTATGATTTAGTAGCGAAAACAGAAGAACAGAAAGAAGATGCGAGGGCAATTGTCCGGCTGTTGACAGATCACTTGATAAAGAACGGTTATCAGCTGGTGGACCACGATGGGACAGTTACACGATGGGGTATTTATGATCCGGAAAGCCTTAACCACGATTTCAACTGGTGGAATGAACGCGGGCTGAAGTCGTTAAGCATTCTCAGTTATCTGGCTGTGGCTCATCACATGACAGGGGACGAAAAATATAATGAGGCCAGGGACCATCTGATTGACGTTCATGGTTTTGATACCAATGCCATGGTTGCGAAAATACAAATGGGGTTCGGTTCGGGGAATCAGTCGGATGACGAAATGGCGATCATGTGTTTTTACAATCTGCTGAAGTACAGCGACGACGCAGATTTAAAGCAAAAGATTCAATTTTCATTTTATCGTTACTGCGCATACGCTGCTCATGGATTTGAAACCACTTACACCAATCCCTGGGGGACATATCCGTTGGATCCCTGGAAAGGGTGGTTGAGTGATTCTGTTGAGACTTTGGAAGGTTTTCCATTGGATCGGGTGAACTGGAAAACACTGAACAGTCATCGATTGGATGTCGTTGGATTACCACCTCAGCAGTCCATGGACAGCTACGAGCCGGAGTGGCAGGAGAAAAATCCCAGACGCGGATATCGGGTGGACGGAAAAGTCCTTCCAGTGGCTGAGCGACATTTCAATCATTGGAACACTGACCCTTGGCGGATGGATTATTCGGGCAGTGGCGATGTGCTCGCTAGCGGAACAGTTTATTTGCTGCCGTACTACATGGGAGTTTATTATGGATGGATCCATTAGACCTCTGAGCCCTTCGGACCGCCCGTGCGCAACGAAGGGCGTCAGCCCTGGTTTATGTGTAAAAAATTCCTGCATTGGGGGAAGGAAGAGGATTCAAAGAACAACAACAAGCTAGAGTGGTCTCTTAGCCCTCCGGGCGACCCTTGCGTAGCGAAGGGCGTCAGCCCTGGTATGCCGCCCACGTCAAAATTGCGGTACGTGTGCAAAAGGTTGGGAGGTTCAGGGTGAAAACAATTTGTATCTCAAGTTGTTTTAAAGGTAAATTAACAAAGGGATCTGACAGTATTTCTAGAGAGATGACGATTGTCAGAAAGGGGTAATAATTCTTCAAAAAATCAGAATATGAAAATCCTGAATAACACAAATAAATACAAATGTATTGGAGGCGCGTGTCGTT
>JAUIHU010000087.1 GCA_030432175.1 Verrucomicrobiia bacterium
AATCGGAAAGTAAGGGCTCTCCATCTGGCCAGTCAGCGTTTTCTTCAGATCCTGGCTGGACCCTTCATATCCCAAGACCCGAATGCGATTCCTTGGATTATATGCTGGCTCGAAAAATGGAAACCCCTGAATGTGATCCCAGTGCGTATGGGAAATCAACAAGGTCAATGCCAGTGGTGATCCACCGCATTCTCTTAGCAGAGCGGACCCTAAGGGTCGGATCCCTGTCCCGGCATCCAGGATGATGATTTCATCGCCATATCTAAATTCGACGCAAGACGTATTGCCTCCATAGAACGAAGTTTCAGATCCAGGAGTCGGAATTGAGCCTCTAACGCCCCAGAATTGAAAACTGGCTGATTTGATGGTCTCAGAAGATAAGTAGTCAGGAGTTTTGACTTGAATGGTGTCTGGAACTTGCGAGTCGATTTTGTCAGAACCTTTTTCAGCAGAATCCCGATTTCTCCCGGTTTTGGTAATCCCTGCCAAAGCTTCCAGCAACTCAGATTCGAGAAAAGGTTTAACCAAATAAGCATTAGCTCCAGCTTCCAGAGCGCTTTTACGATCGGCTTGAAAATCTCTACCGCTCGTAATCAGAATTCTGCAATCGAACAATTCTGCGTCTTGTCGGATTGTTCGGCAAAATTGAAATCCATTGGCTTTCGGCATCATTAGATCGCAAATAGCGACATTGGGATGGATTTTCTGCGCTAATTGAATGCCTTCCTCCCCGTTGGATGCACAATGAACCTCCCATTCATGGAATCTCAGAATTTCTGAAATCAATTCCAGAAATTCAGGTTCATCATCTATGATTAAAACGCGCTTCATTGCCCTGTCCCTGCAACCCTGACCATTATTATCAGCTCAACTTTTTAATTCTGCATGCGACTTTGGCTGAGCCGCTACAGAATTGCATCACACACACATTCCAATAACAATCTTTCAACCGGAGGATTATTTACCCGTCGACTTGACATCGTGCCCGGTGATTTTAAGAATGCGGTCAAATTATGGCGAATTCCAAATCGATAGAGCAAATGGAAAAAATAGTTTCCCTCTGCAAACGCAGGGGGTTCATTTTTCAATCATCTGAAATCTACGGGGGCATCAATGGTTTCTGGGATTATGGTCCGTTGGGCGCAGAACTGAAGCGAAATATCAAAGACCAATGGTGGCGCAGCATGACTTCCGACCGGGATGACGTGGTTGGATTGGATGCAACCATCATCATGAGCCCTAAAGTTTGGGAGGCAAGCGGGCACACCAAGACGTTTAGTGATCCGATGGTAGATTGCCTGCTTAGCAAAAAACGTTACCGTGCTGACCAGATCGAACCGCAGAGTGGAATCGCCTATTTTTATGATGGAGCCAAAGACACAGAATCTGGAAAGACCATTGATGAGCCTTATTCTGTGCTGTTACCGGCCGGGAAACCGCCAGAAAGCGCTCGAAAAACCGCTCGCCAGTTTTATGGAATGAGAGGGGCTTCGGAGAATGCTGAGTTACTCGGAGAACGCTCTGAAAAAGTAGAGAACACAACTCGGTACAATCCGGAGAACGGCAGTCTGTTTACTGAACCGAGACCTTTTAATCTCATGTTCAAGACATTTGTCGGTCCGCTCCAGGATGAAAACAGTGTTGCCTACCTGCGCCCGGAGACAGCTCAAGCCATTTTTGCTCAATTCAAAAATGTTTTGGAAGTATCCAGGCAGAAAGTACCGTTTGGAATTTGTCAGATTGGGAAAGCATTCCGAAATGAGGTCAATCCGCGTAACTTTACATTCCGATCCCGGGAATTCGAACAGATGGAATTGGAATTCTTCATCAAGCCGGATGATGTCCTTCCAGAAGCTCCAGCAGAAACCGGCGAGGTTGCACCGCCTCAACCTCATTGGGGTTGGGAAAAGTGGCATCAATACTGGGTGGATCAACGCCTGGCCTGGTATGAAAGCATCGGATTGAGCCGGGAACGCTTGGAACTTTACTGGCAACCGGAAGAGGAACTGGCGCACTATGCCCGCGCGACAGTGGATATTCTCTATCAATTTCCTTTCGGACCTCAGGAGCTGGAAGGGATCGCTGCCCGAGGTAATTTCGATTTGACCCAGCACCACGAACACAGTGGTAAGTCGATGGAATACTTCGATGAGGAGACCAAAAGTAAATTCATTCCTCACGTCATCGAGCCCAGCGCCGGGGTGGATCGATTGGCGTTGGCTTTGATCTGTGACGCCTATGCGGAAGAAGAGGTCACAGATGATAAAGGAAAAACAGAAACCCGAGTTGCGTTGAAATTCCATCCACGTATCGCGCCGATCAAAGTTGCTGTCTTTCCGTTGTTAAAAAACAAACCCGAACTGGTCGCCAAAGCCAAAGAAGTTCAAGCGCTGTTGCGGCCCTGGATGAATGTCGCTTACGACGAAGCTGGCGCGATCGGTCGTCGTTACCGTCGACAGGACGAAATCGGCACTCCTTTCTGCGTGACCATTGACTTTGATACGATTGGCAAAGGAGAAGACACTTCCCTGGAAGGAACCGTGACGCTCCGGGACCGTGATTCCATGAAACAGGAGCGGGTCTCGATTGAAGAACTCAGCCATTTGTTGCTGAAAAAAATCAGATAAACCGTTCTCAAAAATACTCATTGCTTCGCTGAAGCAGGGCATTCGGGAATGCGTCAGAACAAGTAATCGCTCAAGTTATTAAGTAAGAAAACAGTCAGTTATCTAATGAAGAGTATTTACAAAATCATTTCCGGAGTCCTGCTGGGGCTAGGCAGCGTGTCTGCCCATTCAGCGCCAGCTCCTGCTCCGCTTCAACTGGAGGAAGAGAACCACATCGCCATCATTGGATCCGCCCTGGCGGACCGATTTCAACTGGATGGCTGGTTCGAAGCTTATTTCCAGGCACAGTTTCCTCAATCCCGTTTGAGTTTCAGAAACCTGGCGGCTTCAGGAGACGAAGTCAGCATTCGACATCGATCCCAGGATTTTGGAACCCCTGAAGAATGGCTTTCGCTTGCTGAAGCGGATCTTATTTTTGCCTTCTTTGGATTCAATGAATCCTTTGCCGGGGAATCCGGACTCAATCAATTCAAATCAGATCTGGCCGAATGGATCGACCGGAAGCGAGCTGACAATTACTCAGGCGATGGAGCGCCCCAGCTGGTTTTGTTTTCTCCCATAGCCAACGAAAGAACTCGTGATCCGAATTTTGCTGATCCGAGCGAAAACAATGCGCGCATTGAGCTTTACACCAACGCCATGCGTGAAGTTGCCGAAGCTAAAGAGGTATTGTTCCTGGACTTGTTTCATCCCAGCCTGGAAATGTTTGAAGCTGCTGCGCGCGCTGGAAAAAATCTGACCATCAACGGGATTCATCTCACCGAAGAAGGAAACCGGGAACTGCCTCGATTCATTATTCAGAGTCTGCTGAAATTGGATCCAGTCAAAGAACCTGGCAATGAACTTAGATTAGCCGTTCGGGAGAAAAACAGGCAATGGAGGGATCGATATCGCACGATTGACGGCTATAATGTTTATGGAGGACGCTCTCGACTCAGTTATACCTCAGGTCCGAATGGGCCTCGCATCAGTAACTATGAGGTGATGCAGGAGGAAATGTCTCAGCGCGATGTTCTGACCGCCAACCGCGATAAAAATATTTGGAGAGTGGCGCAGGGAGAACCGTGGTTTATTGATGATTCAAATCTGCCAGATGTAACCCAGGTTCTCACCAACAAACAAGGCCCGAAAGAGGATGGTGGTTTTCAGTTCCTGAGTGGAGAGGAGGCGATTGAGAGAATGACTCCTCATTCGGGAATGAAAATTGAACTCTTTGCGGATGAAGCGCAATTCCCGGATTTAATTAACCCGGTTCAAATGGCTTGGGATACTCAAGGTCGACTCTGGGTCGCTGTCTGGCCAAATTATCCGGAACGTACGCCGACAAGCGTGAAAGGAGACAGCTTGTTGATTTTCGAAGACACGGATGGCGATGGTAAAGCAGACAAGCAGACTGTCTTTATTGACGACTTGAATGGTCCAACCGGCTTCCAGTTCTACAAAGATGGTGTGTTACTGGTCCAGGCTCCAGATCTCTGGTACATCCGCGATACGGATGGAGACGGGCGCGGTGATGATATTCAACGAGTCCTGATGGGACTGGACTCAGCTGATTCGCACCACACCGCCAATGCTCTTTGCCTGGATCCGGGTGGCGCTGTGTATCTTAGCGATGGGGTCTTTCACCGAACACAAATTGAAACCGCACAGGGAGTGGTTCGTAACAATGATGCGGCAATTTATCGATTTGAACCTTCAACTGGACGTTTTGAAACCTATGCCGCTTATGGTTTTGCCAATCCGCATGGGCGTGTCTTTGATTATTGGGGAAATGATCTGATCACCGACGCAACCGGAAACAACACTTACTTCGGCGCAGCCATGAGCGGTAAGTTGGATTATCCAATGAAACACGGTGGAATGCGCCAGTTTTGGGACCGCCCCAGTCGTCCGTGCCCTGGAACAGGTATTCTCACCAGCCGACACTTTCCAGAGGAATTTCAAGGGAATTTCCTGAATATCAATGTCATCGGATTTCAGGGCATTTTTCGGGTTGGTGTTGAAGAGGAAGGCTCCGGTTTAGTCGGTGAAACTCTGGAGCATATTGTGTTTTCTGAAGATCCGAACTTCCGCCCGATCGCTCTAAGCATGGGACCTGACGGGGCTTTGTACTTTCTGGATTGGCACAACCCGATCATCGGACACATGCAACATCACCTGAGAGATCCTAACCGCGATAATCAACACGGTCGAATTTACCGAGTGACTTATGAAGGACGCCCACTGATGGAACCTCGCCAGATCCATGGAAGCCCCATTCCAGAGCTCCTGGATTTGTTGAAGGAACCCGAAAACTGGCTGCGTGAGTTGGCAAAAATTGAACTGGATCAGCGAGATCCGGGACAAGTGGTTAAAGCTTTGAAATCGTGGATCGAGCGACTGGATTCATCTGATGCGAATTATGAACACCACATGATGGAAGCATTATGGGTCCACCAGTGGCTGAATCAGGTCAATCCACAGTTGTTGGATCGCATGTTAAAATCACCCGAACCGCGTGCTCGTGCAGCGGCTGCAAGAGTACTCTGTTATTGGCGGGATCGTGTGGATGGTTCTTTGGAGCGTTTTTACGAATTAGCTAAAGACTCACATCCAAGAGTTCGACTGGAAGCGGTCCGTGGCGCGAGTTTTTATAATGATCCGAAAGCCGTTGCAATTGCTTTGGAAATACTGAAGCAGCCGTTGGATTATTATTTGGAGTACACATTGGGTGAAACCATGAGGCAACTGGCTCCATTGTCTCGCGATGCTATCGCCGAAGGGGGTGATTTTTTAAAGGAAAACCCTAAAGGTATTCAGTACTTGGTGGGTAGGGTCGGTCCTAAAGAATTACTTCTATTGCCAAGGACAGCAGCTGTACTGGAAGCCATTTTGTATCAGGACGGAATCAGCGTTCAGCAAAAAAACATGGCGCTTGGGGAATTGGCTGAAATTCAGGGTCAGACATCCACAGCAGCTCTGTATGATTTGTTAAGTCAGGAAGGACTTTCAGCAATCATCCGGAAAGGGCTGGCAGCATTGCTTCCCTGGCAGAGCGCTGACGAATTGAATGAATCAATCGGAGCCCCAGAACTCCAGGAACTTGCCATGCAGGATAAAGTTCCAGCCGTCAGAAAAGCTGCATGGGCAGCGTTGGCGGGCGCCATGGATGGGTTTGAGTTTTGGGATGCGGTGGAGAATGATCTCGGTTTGTTGAACGAAGCAGTGGCAGGCATTGAGATGATTCCTGATGCAGCCTTGAGAAATACAGCACACTCATTGGTCGAGCCGCTGGCTTTGGGAAATCATCCTTTGATTGAAAGATTGGGAGACGGGCCTTCCGCGCCAAAAGCGAGATTTATCCGAATTGAGTTACCCAGAAGAGGAACGCTCACATTGGCTGAAGTTGAGGTCATGAGCGGTGGATCCAATGTTGCGTTGAATGCCGAAGCGACACAGTCTTCCACCGCCTATGGCGGCGCGGCATCTCGTGCTGTAGATGGAGGAACCAGCGGATCTTACGGATCCAACAGTCAGACCCACACCTCTGAAAACCAGGATAATCCATGGTGGGAAGTGGATTTAGGGAAAGAGTTTCCGGTTGAAACCGTAAGAATCTGGAATCGCACCGACGGTAACCTGGGGCAGCGATTAGAAGGGTTTACGCTGTTAGCTTTGGATCTGGGACGGCGTGAGTTGTTTCGTAAATCAGATTTACCGGCGCCAAGAGAAAGTCTGGAAATTGAACTGGGATCGGATCCGAAAGGAACCCTTCAGCGCGCCGCTATCGGAGCTTTGGCGTCCATGACTGAGGCAGAAGCGTTGACATTCAGCCTTTTGGCAGAACTGATTGAGAAGAGGGAGGAAGTTCCAACAGCCGTTCAAGCGATCAAGGGACTACGGCGGAGCGCGTGGAATCAGGAATCCGCAGCCAGGGCGTTGGAAGGGTTATTGAAGTGGCTGGGAGCCGTGCCAAGTGCGGGACGTACTTCTTTGGATTATGTGGAAACGGCTCAACTCGCTACCGATCTGGCAGGCATTGTCCCTGAGAATCTGGCTGATTTCGCTACGAAACGTTTGAAGGAACTGCGAGTGCCGGTGTTTGTGATTCGTACCGTTCGCGAGCAAATGCGTTACGACATTCCCCGAATCGTGGTTGAAGTAGGTAAAACTTTTGAAATCATTTTGAAAAACGACGATTTCATGCCCCATAACCTGGTCATTGTTCAACCAGATTCGAGGAATGATGTCGGACTCGCAGCCGCAGTGATGAAACCAGATCAAATCGACGATCAGGGGCGACCATTCATTCCTCAATCGCAACTGGATAAAATCCTGGCCGCTACACCTTTGCTGGAAGCTGGAGAAGAAGCCCGACTCCAACTCGTCGCTCCGGAAATGAAAGGCGATTACGAATATGTCTGTACTTTCCCAGGACACCACACCCTGATGTGGGGGTGGCTGATTGTGACGGATGATGTGGACGCCTATCTGGCAGCCAACCCCAAACCTCGCCCGACCAGTCCTACTGCGACCTTGGCTCCGGCAGAAGATCATAGCGCACACTGAGCCAGGCCAATTAAGCCAACTCTCTAAAAGACAGTCAAAAGAATGGCTCTTTCCATTTACGAAAGGGCCATTTTTTTGTAGATTAGCTCTGGTTTAATTGATCAACGGTTCATTCAACCTGAGAATACAGAATATGAAATTGGTCTTTTTGGGAGTGGGAGATGCGTTTGACGAACGCCGAGGTAACACCTCAATCGCTGTTATCAGTGAGACAAAGTTATTATTGGATTGCGGGTATTTGGCGCCCAAGGCGATTTGGCGGCAATTTCCTGATCCGAACTTCTTCGATGCCATTTATCTCTCCCATCTGCACGGAGATCACACTTTTGGGATTCCACCCTACCTGACTCGATTATGGTTGGATGGCCGGACTAAGCCGCTGAAAATCATTGCAAATCCAGAGGTAATTGAAAAGTTGCCTGCAATCATTGACTTGGCTTACCCGGGGATTCAAAAAGATTTTCAATATGAAGTTGAGTTCATACAGGCTAATTTAGATGGCAGTGTGCTGCTCAACGAACTGGAACTGACTTTTGCGCCAACAGTTCACCCGGTATTGAATTATGCAATTCGAGTGTCTACTGGAGATTTAGCGCTTTGTTACAGTGGGGATGGACAGATCACCAAGGAGGCGAAACAACTTTATGCGGATGCTGATTGGCTCATTCAGGAATCGTTTACTTTAGAACCAGATCCAAAGCTGCAAATGCATGGAAATGTGCGTGACACGATTGAAGTTGCGGAAGCTTGCGGTATAGGAAACATTGCGCTAACTCATGTCGAAAGGAAACTGAGGGATAGAGCGAATGAGGTTGAATCTTTTGCCAAGGAAATAGCTCAATATGCGAATATATACTTACCTGATCCGGATGACGAACTAACAATTGAAGATTCTTGAACCGGACATTATTTCCTTGCTCCCCGGGAAGGTTTGATCTTTCCGATTAAACTTCCGGATTTCTGCAACAACGAAGTTTTAATGCTGCAATAAATCAAGACTATGAAACATTCACCTGGATTTTTAAAGGTCGTAGAAGAAGCTCGAAAAAATGTCAAAGAACTGACTATTGAGGAAGCTTCAGAATTATTAAAGAAAAACCCCGACGCCAAGTTAATCGATGTCCGAGAAGAAAGTGAGTGGAATCATGGACATGCTGTCGAAGCTGAACATTTAGGCAAAGGTATTTTCGAGAGAGACCTGGAGGCTCGTTTTCCTGAAAAAGATCAGGATTTGATTTTATATTGTGGCGGTGGTTATCGCTCAGCCCTGAGCGCTGAAGCAGCCGGGAAAATGGGATATACCAACGTTTATTCTTTAATTGGCGGGTACAAAGGCATGGTCAATGCTGGATGGCAAATGACCCAGGATTAATTTTTACATGGTTTTTGAGGCGCCCATCTTTGTAAAACATCTTTTAGTTCCTCAACCTTAAAGGGTTTGCTGAGATAATCATTCATTCCGGCTTGGAGACATTGTGCGCGATCTTCGTCAATAGTGTTGGCTGTCAAAGCAACAATTGGAATGGGTTCGTTATCCGGACTTAAAATGTTTTTATTTCTAATGGAGCGAGTGGTTTCATAGCCATTCATATCCGGCATCTGACAGTCCATTAATATTAATGAAAACTGGCTTTCCTGCAATTTTTCTATAGCAATACGCCCTGAGTTTGCCGAATCAGTCTCCCAACCCAGTTTCTGAGACAACTTGCTCGCCAAATATATATTCACCGGATTGTCATCCACAATTAAAACACGCTGCCCCCGGACTTGTTCCTGCTGATGGTCTGATGGATCATTGGTTGGCTTTACCTCCATTATTTCGCCTTCTGAATCCAATATCACTTCTTGCCATTTTTCGAGATCCAGAATCGGTTTCGGCAACCAAATCAGTTGGTGCTCCGTGGATATCTGCTGTTTCTCGGGGAACCCGGAAACCGGGTAGAGTCCGATCAGCCTGGTTTTCTCTGGAGCAACAATTTTCCTGATTAACTTACATACAACACTGAAGTCCATTTCATCACCTAAGAAGGTATCCAGAATTATATAGTCAGGTATGCCTTGAATCTCATCGTGTGCGCGTTTTCGCAGGACTTTTATAGCTTCAGTTCCAGAATGCATCACTCTGGTCGTCCATGAATGCAATGCAAAAAATGATGAAAGGAAGTCCCGAGTTTTAGTGTTGGCGCTGATAATCCACAGGTTCGACCCCGTGCCAATCGGCGCCGCCGCTGAAACCTCCAGGACTTTTTCAGGGAAACCATGCTTGCTGTTTGCAATCGGGAGAGTAAACCAGAAAGTGGACCCCAAACCTAACTCACTCTCTACACCGATTGACCCTCCCATAAGTTCAATTAACTTTTTCGTAATAGCCAGCCCAAGACCTGTACCCCCGAATTTACGGGTATCTGAAGAATCGACTTGAGTAAATTTGTCAAAAATCTCATTCAATTTGTGTTCGGGAATACCAATACCTGTGTCCTGGATAGAGCACTCAATCAGTCCAGGAGATTGATCTGCTTTGATATGTTTGAAGCTAATTGTTACAGTTCCCTTCGGAGTAAATTTCACGGCGTTCCCAATCAAGTTGATTAAAACTTGTCGAACCCTGCCTTCCTCAGCAGTGACAAACTGAGGGATTAAGTCATCCATGGCAACCAGGATCTCCAAATTTTCTGGATCTACCTGTGACGAGAGCAGTTTTGCAACTCCAATAGCTATTTGCTGAAAATGAACGTTGGTTGCTTTTATTTCCAGCGCCCCTGATTCTATTTTTGAGAACTCCAGAGCCGAATTGATGATCGACAACAAAGCCTCCCCTGAGTCTCGAATAGTATGAACATAATCCTTTTGCTCAGCTGTTAACGCTGAATCATCCAACATATTGGCAAAGCCGAGAATGCCATTCATTGGGGTTCTTATTTCGTGGCTCATTGTAGCCAGAAAATCACTCTTTGCCTGGTTGGCTACTTCAGCCTTTTCTTTGGCGCTTCTTAATTGATTTTCAATTTCCTTTTGTCTCGATATATCAATTAAGAAACCCTGGATACGCGGCTTACCATCCTCTTCAGATACGTAAAATACTTCTTGCAACCAAATAGTTGAGTTCCCTTGCTTCTGAATTCTGAATTCAATTCGGCTGCTTTCACCGCTTTGCATGGCCTTGCGATGCGCGCGTATCACCTTATCCTGATCAGTTGGTACTACCAAACTCTCCAAAGCTTCAGGTTGATACCATTCCTCAGGATGAATCCCCAAGCGATTGAATGATTGTGGTCCGATGTAAGTAAACTTTTCGTCCATCGGATCCCACTCCAAAGGGATGGCGTCTGTAGATTCAGCCAGGTTTCGAAATCGAATCTCAATTTTTTGAAGCAGTATTTCAGCTTTCAGGCGGCGGATATGATTGATAAAGGAGAACAAAACCAAACCAAAAATGATGGCCGCCGCAATTAAACCTGCAATGATTAATTGTTTATATACTGAAAAGAAATCTGGTGGCGCTGTGGTTGAGTGTATTTTTGAAATCTGACTTTGGTTGAGAGCCGAATCAAAAATCTGAACGTCATATATCATTCCATGGTGAGGAAAAAACTCATTATCGTCCAAATACGCGCCAATGGATAATGTCGCTGCTTTGGGATACAGAATCGGACCACTCTGACGATTGGAAATTTCATTCATGAGTTTCCCATCCACATATATCCTCATGATGGACCCATCGTATGTACCAGTCAGAAAATACCAGTTGTTTAATACGAATGGTTGTGGGCTTTTCAAGAATGTCATGTCGCCGTCTCCAGCAATATTCCCTCCCTCAGTAGCAAGACAGAATGTAAAATTGGAATCTTCTGTTCCCAGACTCC
>JAUIHU010000088.1 GCA_030432175.1 Verrucomicrobiia bacterium
ATCAAGATCAATTTCCCAAGCTACCAACGCTCCTTTGGCCAGGTTGGTTGCCATCAGCGTCTGCCGAACACGGCGAATGACCCCACCTTTCAGCATAGCCCGAATACGCTCAATAACTGTCTCAACTTCCAGCTCTGCCAGTTTTGCGATTTCTTCAATTGGAAACCGTTGATATCCTTGTATCTTATCTTCCGAAACGGAAAGTATTTTCGCGTTTACAGGGTCCTGTGTAGAGACAGGAACGGCTGCGTTGTGTGTTTCTGTAGTAGAACTCATATTCTGATTAAATCTGGGTCTAGAATTGAACCAATTGTGCAAAGAATCAACTTCTCTTTCATTGTCGCAGCGATTCAAACCATGTTCGCGCCCGCAGCAAACTAAACGGAGCGCATTCTGCATGTCCCGCCAGTGGAAATGGATCAATCAGCTCAACAGATTCAGCTCCAAGTTCATTGAATCTTGCCAATGCAACGGTTGAATTTTCGCGAGGAACGGTAGTGTCCCCTGCACAGTGATACATTTGTATAGGCGCGCGAGGGGTCCAATCGTAAACGTCATTTTCTCTTAAGATCAATCTCCATGGGTGCTCATCGTTGGACTCAATTTTTTCTAATAAAGCCGGTTGAAGAATGTCCCTTGGTACATCTGGAAGGACAGCGTCAATTTGTCCGCCTGTGCTTTCTCCATCAAACAACGGTGGCAAGGTCTCATTGTAAGGTTCGATAAACACATCTTTGGGTGATCCAAACCAGTCATAAACCAGGTCATACCCAAATAATAAATAGGGCAGGTAATTGGGAGAATCATAAGGTTCGTTGGAAAGTAATAAATCAAACATCGTCCCGGACATGTCATAGGGTCCGGCCATCGGAGCAGAAGCTGTCACAGTGAATTCATCCGCATGATTGGATTCCAATTCGCGATGAGCAGCCATTGTAGCATGGCCACCCTGTGAATAGCCCACCAGAAAAAGCTGTTCGTTCCAGGCAATCGATTGTTGATCCATATAGGTTCGCGTGGCGCGAAGCATGTCTATCACCGCTGAGGCTTCTGTGGCGGCGTGAACGTATGGATGTAGTCCACGAGATGAGCCAAATCCAAGATAGTCTGGAGCTTGCGCGATGTATCCTGTGGACGCCATGGCCAGTGTGGCGGTGAAATCCAAAGTTTCTGCCATGGAAGGCGCTTCGTCCCATTTATGCAGCGTACCGTGCTGGTAGCTCAACATTGGCGCCGGACTTTCTATGCCCTGAGGCACAGCCAGCAACCCCGAAGCAGTAACCGGGGCTCCGGTTGCGTCGGGTGTCTGGTATTCCAGTTTCCACAAATCAACACCGTTCGAGGCGAGGATCGGGATGGTATTCGATGTGAACACATCTTGCACCTGAGCAATACTCATCGAACGAATCAACGTGGCGCCAATCAGTTCCCCGCGATTGACCGGTGAGCCAGTCAAAGCTACCACTCGGAAATAACCAGCCGTTTCTGAATCAATAACAGCTTCCCAGGTTGTCTCTGTAATCGGCCAATCTGTTCCAGATGCCGGCGCCCATTCGGCTTCCAGATCAGACCTGTAATCGATGCGATACCCCATCCAGTCAGCGCCAGTGTAAGGCGTCCAACTCAACCGCACCGAATTGCTGTTGATTGGCTCAATTTCTAATACCGGACTGGAATTTTCAGAAGCGCCAGCCAAACTGCTCAGCGCCAGAGATCCGAGGAGCAGTACAGAGTATTTGAATTTCAATGTTGTTTTCATGATTTGAATTATTTGAGCTTGGGAAAAGACAGCCACGGTGTAATCAGCTTCTCAACGTTTCGATGACGTTCAAAATGGTCGCTTCCGACACCGGATGACCGGAGCTGGCTCTGCCTATACAGGAACTCAATACAAATCGAATCTCACCGGATACATTTTTCTTATCCAACTGCATTGCTTTCAGTATTTTGCTTTCCTGAGACCGAGAGGCATTCCATTCGACCGGAAGCTCCATGGATTGGAACAATTTATAAATTCTTAAAGCGTGTTCTTGTGGCATGTCCACCAGTTGGACGGATAGCCGCGCTGCGGCGACTTGACCGATAGAAATAGCCTCTCCATGAAGGTATTGCCCATATCCGGAAATCGCTTCGAGCCCATGCCCCAAAGTGTGACCAAAATTTAAAAGCGCCCTGGCTCCGGTTGTTTCTTTTTCATCTTCGGCAACAACTTCGGATTTTATAGCACAGCTCCTGCCAATTGCGCGGGTGAGAGCTTTTTCATCTTTCTTCAGAAGCAGTTCAGTATTTTTTTCGATCCAGGAGAAAAAGCGGGCGTCCCAGATAATGCCGTACTTGATCACTTCAGCCAGCCCGGCGCGCAGCTCACGGTCAGGTAATGTTTTCAATGTGTCAGTGTCACAGAGCACAGTTTTAGGTTGATGGAATGCTCCCACCAGATTCTTGCCGGACTTCAAGTTAATGCCGACTTTTCCACCAACCGAGCTGTCCACTTGCGCCAGCAGGGTTGTGGGAATTTGAATACAATCAATCCCACGCAAGTATGAAGCAGCGACAAAACCTGCCAAATCTCCAACAACTCCTCCTCCCAAAGCCACCAAGAACGATTTCCTGTCCAATCTGGCCTGCGCTAATTGATCGTAACAGTGTCCAAGCCACTTCAATGATTTAGTTTTCTCTCCAGAAGGCAACTCGATGAGCGCAACATCAAATCCAGCGGCTTTTAAGGATTTTGAAACTTCTTCTGCGTAAACAGGTCCAACTTTGTCGTCTGTGATGAGCGCGCATTTTCTTCCATCAACAACTTTCGCAATTTTCTGCCCCGCTTGCGATAACAGTCCTGGTCCAATCCAGATGTTATAGCTTCTTTCTCCCAGGGAGACCTGTACTTTTTTCATTCGCGGATCTTCTCAGAATTCAACCAACATGACCAGACGGATTGATAGACGGGCGCTTTTACTGTTTCCCAAATTTTCCGCTGACCAGTGTAACTCCTTTGAGCAAGTCCAATGCTCTTTTTAATTGGCGATCTTTGTCGGAGAAAAATGGCTTCTCGCCGGTGTCGGAGCCATTCTCTACAGCCCGAATCAAATCCATGCTGACTTGAGCGCTCTCTTCAGCGCTAAGGGTGACAATCGTATCCGGCGTGATACCATTTCCATGAATCAATCGGCGGCTCGGTGTGAAGTATTTTGCAGTCGTCAATCTTAATGCTGATCCGTCCTGCAAAGGCAGGATGCGTTGAACAGATCCCTTTCCAAATGTTTGTTCACCAAGGATATAAGCAATTCCCAAGTCCTGCAGACAGCCGGCGACAATTTCCGATGCGCTGGCGCTCCCTCCGTTGACCAGGATCAGTATCGGAATCTTGTATTTCTTTCCTCCTCCTGAACGATATTCAGATCCAACGGTCTGATCTCTCCCTTCAGTGGTCACAATCAGTTGTCCCTTTTCAGTAAACATTTCGCAGACCCGGGCTGCCTGATCCATCAACCCACCAGGATTGTCACGTAAATCCAGAATCAGGGAGGTCATTCCCTGTTCGTCCATTTTTTTCAGCGCATCTGCGAGATCATCACTGGTTTGCTCTCCGAACTGCTCTAACCGCGCATATCCTACCGTTCCATCTAACAGCGGAAACTCATTGCCACCTTGAATGTCCTGAACCGTGTCCATCTTGATCACATCCCGGGTCAGATCAACATCAAAGGTTTCCTGGGTTTTTGGACGAAAGAATGTGACTTTAACGGTCGTTCCCGGCTTACCTTTGAGTTGGTTGGCAGCTTCTGCGGAGGTTATGTTTTTAGCGCTTTTACCCTCGATTTTGTAGATCTGGTCGTCAGGCAGAACACCTGCCGCCTCCGCAGGCGAATCTTTCACCAGAGCCACGACGGTGACATAGTCATCACGAACCGTGATACGAATTCCCAAACCTCCGAATTCACCTTCTGTATCTTCCTGAAGCTTTTTATACTTGGTAGGTTCCATGAACTCACTGTGTGGATCCAACGCTCCCAGCATGCCTTTCAATGCGTTGCGAATCAGATCCTGATAGTTCATTTCATCGCCACCATAGTACTGAGTCCTCACCATGAACAAAGCCTCGGAGAAAATTTCGAGATTTTCATATACATCATCGCCCTCGGATGCTTGTGCCGTCTCCGAGAAAATCCTGGCCCCGATTATTGCATTTAACCCCAGAACTAATATCAAAGCTCCGTGCAGGAATTTTTTTTTCATATTTCGCATGCTCGGTTTTCAATCAACGCAGCCGGAATCTCATATTCATGCGTCATTTCAACGCCAAACTGCCGTGCTAACATAGGTTATTCACTGAAATGTCCTTGATAAAATGATAGCCAACCCCGGATGCGTACTGTGGCTCCAGAATCACAGTCCGGGAATACTGGATCCGAGTGCAGACAAGGACATCGCGGTTCAGCCCAGGTCCGGTTTAGAGGTTCCCAGGCGGTGATGATCCATTTATCCCCATCCTCGTTTCTGCAGGCAGCGTATGGTCCAACAAACAACTTATTGTCGGCGGTTTGTTGATTCATTCCCCTGGCTCCTTTCAACATCACACAATTCTGGGTTACGAGTCCAGTCAGCTTTATCGGACTGCCATTGAACAAGTCAATCTCCATCAACACTGCGTCCTGGACCGGTGTGATGCGTGTGGTGAATTCAATCCCGTTTGGCAAAGTACGGGTTAGTTGAAGCACGCCCCCGGCGCATCGACGCCATTCCTTGCGAGGTAATTCTGTGTTTTGCAAATCCCAGATGGTGTCAATGTGTGTATGAGCAAGGTAGGTCAATCCCAGATTCGACCAGATCGCTTCCGGCACATCCACCACCACATAGCTGGATAAATCCCATGGAGTGAATACACTAACCTTGGTTTCCCGCTGAGGCTTCAGGGCTCCTTCTAAAAATCCAATTCGTGGATGCCTTCCACCGGGAAAAGGAGCTATGCGTACACGATTTTCTTCCCACCAACCTATCTCCTCCAACCAGGTTTGCCCGACTTGTTTTTCGAGTTCTGTCAGCTCGTTTTGAATGGCTTCCAAACGCTCTGAATCCCAATCGAAAACCCGTATTCTTTCTGTAATGTCCATTTCATGGGCGTTCATGACAGCAGTCCAGAAAAGAGCTTCGGAATGATTTTTAGGGGATCTCGGGGACGCATAGACCGGCAGGTCGGGTTCCGAAATAATTTCCTGTGTTTGCCCCAGACAAGCCATCACTGAACCTAAAATAACCAAAACCAGGTCAGGATTGCTGACGCATTTTTGAGATTGGATCATTTACATGGATTCTTTAGCAGAATCGCAAGCCAGGGGCAATCTGTTGATTTTTTCAACAGTCTTAAATTTTCGAGATGCAATCACACAGTGGCTGGTTCAGCATGAGCGGTGGGCTTAGTAGATGAATCGTCGATGTGCGATTTCCAGATATCCTGGATTTGTTCGAGAATCACACGTGACATGTAGGGTTCAGAACCGATGCTCAACGCATACCAAACGCGCTTTCCTTTTTTCTCGGTCGGATTGCGCCATGTGGGCGAACCGGACTTTAAACGCTCCTGAACTCTTTTCTCTGGTTCTCCCAGCATCACAGGAATATCCTCAAATGAATGGAGCCCGTCACTGATAAAGAAAGGGGTGACAATGATGTTTTTGGTTTCAGCCATTTCATAACATTCTGCAATAAACGGGGCTTCTTCCATGTAAATGGCGTGAGCATCAGCGAAAATATTTCGATCCCGAATCATTTGCACTTGCCGCTCAATAGCTTCCCTGGATTTTGTGTTATTGCCGGTGCCGTGTCCGGCGATGAACAATGTGGTTTCTGAATCTTTGGCCTGAAAGGGGAAAGGATACTGGCGCAGGGTTTCGGTCGATCGGCTGATGAGCGCTTCCGTCATGGAAGGGTGCACACCGACTGGTTTGCAATAATACAAACACTGGTTTCCTCTTTTCTGAATCCTGGAAAAATCAATATCCACGCCATCGCTAAGCTGCATTTCTCTCGGTATCACCTGATCAGTGAAATAGCCTTCGCTGATAAAAAAAGGAACGATGAAGACATGCCTGGCAAAAACACCGCGGAGCGCCGCGGTTGGCATGGGTTCGAGTTTCCAGAAACATTCCACCACCTGTGAAAACCTTCCAGTGGCTCGAAGCGTTCTGGCATGTTGGAAAGTGGGTAATCCCGATTCAGCATTCAGCGTTGAACCGTGACCCACTAGAATGACAGCACAATCCTCTGGGGTTGGAAAATCACTTTGCCAATCAAGTGACTCGATGTGTTTCAAAGCGGCATTGTTCACAAAAATATCCCTAATGCGAACTCGCCCACGCTGCAAGCGGAAGGGCAGTATAAAATTCACTTAATACATTTTCCGCAGACTGGAAGGCAGTATATTCAGCTCCGAACGGTATTTGGCCACAGTTCGTCGGGCTATTTTTATGCCTTCTTCTTTCAATTGCTCCACGACTTCCTGATCTGACAATGGATGATGCGGATCTTCTTTCCTGAAGATTTCAGCAATCTTGTCTTTCACACTGGTGTTTGACATTCCTTCACCGTCCTGGGTCTGAATGCCAGAGGAAAAGAAATATTTCATTTCATAAACACCCTGGGGCGTTTGAATGTATTTTCCAGAAACCGCCCGACTGACAGTTGTTTCGTGAACATCCACAGCTTCTGCAACCTGAGCCATGGTCATGGGTTTTAACTTCGATACTCCATGGTCCAGAAAATCTCGTTGCCGGCTGACTATTTCATTCGCGATGTTTAAAATGGTGTGCTGCCGTTGGTGCAGGCTCTTGATCAAAAACATTCCTGCTCTGACTTTCTCACGAATGTACTGTTTTACCTCTTGCGTCGTGTTTCCTTGCGCCATGAGGTCTTTGTAGTGATTGGAAATTCTCAGGTGCGGAATGTAATCATCATTGGTCGTCACGATGTATTCCCCGTCCTCCTTTCTGACAAATACTTCCGGGAGAACATACTGGTTGGGCGTCGACATGTATGCGCGGCCAGGTCTGGGGTCCAGATTTCCAATTCTCTCCACAGCATCGCGCACCATCGGCAGACTGATACCAAGTCCACGAGCAATTTCTGGTAATCTGCGTTTACCCAGCGCCGGCATGAACTTGTCGATGATCCGATACTCAAGCGTGTCACTCTTCTCAGCTCTTTCCAACTGCAACATCAGACACTCTCGCAGGTCTCTGCAACCCACTCCTGCCGGATCAAACGACTGCACAACCTCTATGGCTTGCTCGATTTGTTCCGGATCAATACTCGTGGAAAATGCCAGCTCACTGACATTGGCTTGCAGGTAGCCGTAATCATCAATATTGCCGATGATCATTTCCGCGACAGGAATCAAATCTTCAGATAAATCAGAGATTCGCAGCTGCTCAATGAGAAACTCCTGAAGCGATGTCTCGGCAGTGATGCTGTCCATCATGAATTGCCGTTTTTCTTCTTCATCTTCAGATGAGCGAATTGGCGCATTGGTTTGCGAAAAGTGCTCTCTCCAGTCCTGGTCTAACTGCGTCAATTTCTCAAATTCCGCCTGGAAATCATCTACCGGGTCATTCGAGTCATCATTTTGGGTTGGATCTACCCGGGTATCCTGAGGAGGCTCGGATGGGTCCATTTGGATTTCCTCCTCTCTCGGACCATTTTCATCTTTTTCTGAACCAGGTCTTTCTTCAGGCGACAGTTCTTCCAGGATCGGGTTTTGCTCCAATTCCTGCTGAACCAATGCGCTTAATTCCAATGTCGGCGCCTGAAGCAACGCCAGAGACTGCTGCAGCTGAGGCGCTAACACTTGCGAGAGCGCCATCTTCTGAGATAGGAATAAACCTTGCTGAGCCATTGTGTTGGATTTTAGTGATATTATTCAGTTCTACAAGTTATTTCGGCATGAAGTTTGCTAGTTAATACGTAAATTATCTGCTTGTTGATCAATTTCACCATTAATCCAGATACACTCGGAAAAGTTATCCCGTTCGGGAGAATTTTGAAGCAGGTGGCTAGTTCCTCATATTTCAACAGGTCCACTTCAAATTCTCATTCCAGCCGCTCCACATAATGGGAATTACTTCTGATATGTTCTATTCTCCATTCGGATCATTCCTTATCGGCAGCTTGATTTTTAACTCAATACTCGTCATGGATTCTGAATGAAAAAGAAAGTGTTAGTGGCTATGGGGGGAACTTCATCCGAGCGGGAAGTGTCATTGAAAACAGGCGCTGCAGTTTGTGACGCTTTGACTGCAATGGGGCATTCCGTGACTTCGTGGGATCCTGCGGATGGGATCCCTCAAACGAGGTCAGCATGGGATGAGTTAATTTGTGGTCAAGATGTTGTTTTTTTGGCGCTGCATGGAAGATTTGGAGAAGACGGTCAGTTGCAAAGCCAGCTGGAGTCTTTGCAAATTCCATTTACCGGCTGTGGGTCAACGGCCAGCTCACTTGCGTTTGATAAAGTTGCCACCAAACGAAAATGGAGAGAAGCGGGTTTATTGACCGCTGATTTTGTCTCATTTGATTCCAAAGAAACTCCATTTCCTGATGCTCTGGGGAAACCGTTTGTTGTGAAGCCAGCCTGTGAAGGATCGAGTGTAGGACTTTATTTTGTGGAATCCCAGGCAGAGTGGAGTCAAGCGGTGGAAGCGATCCTAAAACTCGATCGTTGTGGTCTGGCTGAACAAAAAATTGAAGGTCGCGAGATCACTGTGGGTGTTTTAGAAGGGAAAGCTTTGCCCATCGTGGAAATTCGCCCCCGGACCGGGGTTTATGATTACAAGAACAAGTACACGGCCGGGGCTACGGAATATCTTTGCCCAGCGCCCTTTGATGCTGGATTGACTGAGGAAATCCAGAGGATTGGAGAAAAAGCTTTTGCGGCAGTCGGAGCCAGGGATTACGCCAGAGTTGACATGATTGTGACTGAAGAGAGATCGCCTTTTTTGCTGGAAATCAATACTTTGCCCGGGATGACCGAAACCAGTTTGCTTCCCAAAGCAGCGCAGGCAGCTGGAATTAGTTTCAAATCGTTGTGCAATAAAATGGTAGAAATGGCTGTCTATCGCAGCCAGGCAGTAAAGTGATCTTCCTTCAATTTGCTGCTTGTTACAAAGCCCTGAATTTTGGAAGGTTGGAAGGTCGCGTGATCACAGTTAGTCAAAAACTGGAATTGGATTTTGATTCGCGATTTTTTGTTTTTAGTAATCGAACACAGATCATTGAAACCATCCCAAACGCCCTGATGAATGACATTTGAATCTCCAGATTCTGTGACTCCAGCAAAACAGCCCGGAAAACGATCCGCTATTTTTCAGCCGCGCGATCCAGGAAAAGTCAGGCGCCGAGCTATCCTTAGGCATCTCCTTGGGATGTGTCTTGCAGCTTTTGTAGGGGCGTTACTGGCGGCAACAGCTTTGGTCGCCTGGAAATGGGGTCAGGAAAAGTACAGCCAGGCCAGCGAGGCTTTCGTGGTTAAAAAAATAGAGGTGCTCAATGATGGGATGTTGAGCCGACAGCGGATCCTGGGCTTTGCTGAAGTTAGTGAAAATGCCAATCTGCTTTCTCTGGACCTCCTACATATTCAAAATCGGTTGGAGAAGTTAACCTTCATTGAAAAGGCTTCTGTGGAGCGAGAACTTCCCAACATTTTAAAAATCAGAGTTTGGGAAAGGCGACCTGAGCTGGTTTGGAACAAGCGACCCGAGAAGCCAATTCCCAGAGATTTTTTCTCTTTGTCCAGGCAGGAACAGAAACAAATTATTCAATCTCTGCTGTTTGTTGACCAGGAAGGATTTGCGCTCAATGCGCCGATTGAATGGTACCTGCCTCATGGGCCAGTGCATAAGTGCCTCGAAATTATCGATGCAAATGAAAACTGGTTGATCCCTGGCAAGATAACATCCGAACCTTTAATCAAAAGAGCTTTGGATTTGAAACGCTTTCTTGATCGAAATCCGACCGTCCTGAATATCCAGGTGAATCGAATCAGTTTTAGTGAACCACGCACATTGCAGGTAATTGACAATCAAGGTGGGAAAGTGGTTTTCTCAAAGGACCATTTGGAACTGAGTTTGATGCAATGGATGAGAGTCGCAGAGGTAGGCAGGCTTTCTGGCAAGCGAATTCAGTTTATGGATTTAACTATTACAAATAATTGTCCGGTTATCTGGGAGGACTTACCGGATGTAGCTTCAATGAAACAATAATCGATTCTTGCTTCAAATCTTATGCCAAGGAAATCGGGGTATCTTCTAGGACTGGAAATCGGTGTGTGTCACCTGCGTGCCGTCATGGCTGAAATGGATCCTGCGGGAAGGCTCCGAATTTTGGGTGTGGGTGAGACGGATTCATCAGGATGCAGGAAAGGTGACATTATTGATGTCGCTAAAGTTGAAACCGGTATCCGTAAAGTAGTTGCGGAAGCTGAACAGGAATCGGATCTGGAAGCACGCAGAATTGCCCTTTGTTTTAGCGGGGACCATGTTCGTGGATTCACCCATGTCGGATCCCACCCAGTCTTGTCTCCTGCACATGAAATCACATCAGAGGACATACGCCTGGTAACAAGGAATGCAAAAACCGTCACACTGCCCCCGGACAGTTATGTTGCCCATATCGTCCCACAACTCTTTTCGCTGGACGGAAAAACTCAAGTCGTAAATCCCATAGGCATGCTGGCGCATCGCCTGGAACTCAGCGCGCTGATTGTATATGCCAACAAACATCGGGTTGGCACATCTGTTCACGTATTGAAACAGTTGCATCTGGACGTTCATCGACTTGTTTTTAAAGGGATAGCCTCAGCGAAGATGGTTGTCTCTAGGGACCAGGAAGAGCTGGGCGCTCTGGTTATAGATCTGGGAGCCGG
>JAUIHU010000089.1 GCA_030432175.1 Verrucomicrobiia bacterium
CTTCATCCAGTTTACGTTCTACGAATGTTGCCAACGGGAAATCACTTTGGAATCCAGTATCCTCCACGCTGATAATATCCCAGCGGTAAGTTTTTGTGGTTGGCAACGAAGCGTCCCCAAAATTCCAGAAACGCGGTCCGCCTGCGTCCTGGATCAAATGGTTGACAGCAACCGGATTTCCGGATGAGTTGGCATAAGTCCTGTAATACTCACCCACCTGATTAAACATGTCCTTGGATGTGATGACGATAGGTTCTTGTGCTTGGACAAGACAATGGCCTAGAATAAGTAAAATTAAGAGAGCCTTTGCGGCTCCAGGGAAAGCATTTCTCATGTTTGGATCCTTTCTTTGTAAATACATAATACATACCTTTGATAGAAAAGCAATCAATCAATCCTCACACTGAGGTTTAAATTTTTTTAAACCAGAAGCATCAATCTGAAAGTCAACAACCAAAATTGGTCATGGATCGTCACATTCTGAAGGTAACTGCATCGTTTGTTCTGAGAGTATTCTGTTTAATTCTGATCTTTATATGGCATAAGACACCTCAAGCCATTGGAAAGCCACTCAACGTAGTCTTCATTTTGGCTGACGATCTGGGTTATGGAGAAGTTGGGGTTTATGGGCAGACAAAGATCCAGACACCCAACATTGATCGATTGGCAATGGAAGGGGTTCGGCTAACGCAACACTACACCGGGGCTCCGGTTTGTGCGCCTGCACGTTGTGTATTGATGACCGGTAAGCATTTGGCGCATGCAGAAATCAGGGGAAATCGTGATTCTGGTAATGGCCGAATGTTTCCGGGGCAATGGCCAATTTCGGATTCTGCTCTGACAATGGCCGAGGTTTTTCAGGCATCCGGGTATCGTGTAGGTGGGTTCGGAAAGTGGGGGCTGGGTCCAACCAACACTTCAGGATCTCCCATGAAGCAAGGATTCGATCGATTTTTTGGATACAACTGCCAACGTAATGCGCATAGTTACTTTCCTTTTTTTCTGGATTCAAATGAACGAGAAGTGCGAATCAATCCGGGACTGATTTTTGGACATCAACGCAAGCCTGAAGGGGTTGTTCTGGCTGATGATTATCGGCTTGAGCGTTACGCTCCAGATGTCATACTGAATGAAGCCTTAAAATTCCTGGATCAATCCAAAGATAAGCCATTTTTTCTTTATCTGCCATTCGTTGAACCTCACGTTGCCATGCAACCACCTGAAGAATGGGTGGAGAATTACCCAGAGTCCTGGGACGAGGAAAAAGGAGCTTATCGTGGGCAGAATGGTTACCTGCCACATCCGCGTCCCAGGGCTGGATATGCGGCGATGATTTCTGATCTGGATGAGCATGTGGGAACTATATTAAAGCGACTGGACGAACTCGGTTTGGCTGAAAATACTTTAGTGGTCTTTACTTCAGATAATGGTACCACCCACCCTGGCGGTGATCCAGATTTCCACATTGGAGGGGTAGATGCGCAATTTTTCAATTCCACAGCTGGACTTAGAGGATGGAAAGGAAGTGTATATGAGGGCGGGATTCGAGTTCCGTGCATTGTTCGTTGGCCGGGCAAGATCAAGGCGGGATCAGTGAATGAGGATCCAAGTTATTTCCCGGACTGGTTTCCTACGTTGACAAATGCCGCTGAACTGGACCTGCCGAATGGACTGGATGGGGTGGATTTGGGGCCGGCTCTGAGTGGATCGACAAATTGTCTTCAAAGAGAAGATCCTATGATATGGGAATCTGCAGGTTATGGGGGGCAAGTGGCTCTAAGGCAAGGGAAATGGAAAGCTGTTCGTCAAAACCTGAACCGAAAAAATGTTTTGGACTGGGAATTATATGACCTGGAAACAGACTCTGGAGAAACCAGGAACCTGGCCGATCAGAGGCCAGACGTGATTCAGCGTTTGGAGAGTTTTTACGTTCAAACCCGAAGCGTTGAACCTGATTTTCCAAATACATTTTATGATTCTATCGGTACGGCAGCTGAATGATGCGTAAATTCATGGCTTATTGCCAAAATCATCATCCAGACACTTGAGAAATAATCGCAATCCTTTAGTTTGGCTGCTGAATGAAATCAATTTCCTTTTGCTTGAGTCCCCAAATTATCGTCTTTTCGTTGATAGCTTTAGCTGGATGCTTTTTGCCTGGAAATCAAGCTCCAGCTCAAACTATCTCTGTCAAGCAGAACCTCGGCATCCCAATAATTGATATTTCGGACAATTCTGAAGACACTGTTCCCGATATTGAGTTGGAGGACCAGTTTAAGAAAAAAGTCAGTCACAATTTTCCCAAAGACAAATGGAGCGTTATTTTTGTTGCAGGCCGCAAGGGGGCTGATCAAATCGAACCTTGGGCAAAAGCGATTTATGAAGGGTATGGAGATTCTGTGGAGCAGATCGGAGTGGCTGACGTTTCGACGGTCCCAGCGCCAATCCGGGGCCTGATTCGGGCCGTATTCAGAAAAACAGTTGACTATCCCATCCTTATGGATTGGGAAGGAAAGGTAACACAGAAGTTGGGATATAAATCCGGCTTAGTGCGTTTGTTTGTTGTTTCTCCCTCTGGAACCATCCAATTTGAAGTGGACGGTCCTTTAACTAAATCACGGAAAGAGCAACTTTTCGGTCATTTACCAATGCCAACACAAACCGACTGATCCAGGTTGTTCATTATTATGACATAATGTTCCTGTCAGGCAATTTACATTCCATTTCCATCCGGCATATTCAGGATCGAACCAGGGTATGATTAAAGTTGAGTGGCGCCCCTGGGAACGCTGAGCCCCGGCTCGGCGAGTGGAGCCAGGATATGAAGTGGGCCGAACGGCAAAGATTCCCCCCGTTCTAATCGCGCCCGATCGAACCCAGCATTGATTTCCAGCCTGGAAATTCAGAGCGGGTGTGGTAGCTTCCGGCCACTATGGCATACGAGTCTTTTCGAGATTTCCTGACTTTATTAGAGCAGGAAGGGGAACTCATCCGTTACAGCGACCCAATCGCAACGGAATTGGAAATCACTGAGTTAGCTGATCGGGAAATGAAAAAGCCGAATGGAGGTAAGGCTTTACTGATCGAAAAGCCGACTGTGCATGGAAAAATCAGTTCATTTCCGCTGGCAATCAATACGCTTGGTTCGTTCAAAAGGATGGCATTGAGCTTCGGAGCTAAATCGGTGGACGAAGTGGCTGATGCCATGGGTGACCTCATGCAGGCAAAGCCGCCTACAAATATGAAGCAGGCAATTGGACTGCTCAAATCGGCGATGGATTTGAGACATGTTCGACCTAAAAAAGTTACTTCTGCCCCGTGCCAGGATGTTGTTCATTTAGCGAAGAATTCTAAAACTTCGATTCAGGATTTAGAGCGTAAGGACGCTACCTTGCTGGATTTACCGATCTTGAAATGCTGGCCGATGGATGGAGGACGCTATGTCACATTGCCCTGTGTGGTTACAAAAGATCCTGATACCGGTGAGCGTAATGTAGGAATGTACAGGGTACAAGTGTATGATCCCTGGACCACCGGAATGCACTGGCAACTGCAGAAAGTAGCTGCGAGACATGGAAAGCGTTATTTCGAAACCGGGGAGAAAATGCCGGTTGCAATTTTTTTGGGGGGAGATCCGGTTTATCCATTTTCGGCAACAGCGCCACTCCCGGATGGAGTGGATGAATTGTTGCTTGCTGGCTATTTGCGGAAATCCTCGGTTCCATTGGTTAAATGTAAGACAGTTGATCTTGAGGTTCCCGCCAATTCAGATTTTGTTATCGAAGGTTATATTGATCCGAAAGAGGAATTGCAAATGGAGGGGCCGTTTGGCGATCACACCGGGTATTATTCTCTGGCGGATTTATATCCTGTTTTTCATGTTACAGCTGTCACTCACCGTCGGGATGCAGTTTATCCAGCGACAATTGTCGGGATTCCACCGATGGAGGATTTTTATATTGGAGCCGCCAGTGTTCGGCTGTTTCTCCCGATATTTAAAATGAATTTTCCTGAAATTGTGGACATTGCGCTCCCGGCAGAAGGGGTTTTTCACAACCTGGTATTTGTGAGCATAAAAAAGACCTATCCTATGCAAGCCTATAAAATCATGCATGGGCTCTGGGGTATGGGGCAAATGATGTTCACCAAGTATATCGTGGTTGTAGATGAAAATGTGGATGTTCACAATACCAGTGAAGTATTGTTTCATTGGTTTGCGAATACCGACCCACAGCGGGATTCAATTTTGACAAGAGGTCCGTCAGATGTGCTGGACCATGCAACGAGCGAATTTGCGGTGGGGAGTAAAATGGGAATTGATGCCACTAAGAAACTGCCGGGTGAAGGGTTTCCCAGAGAGTGGCCCCCGTTAATTCAAATGGATGAAGGCATCAAGTGCAGAATTGATGAGTATTTATCAAGAAATCCGCATTGATAGGGAAGGTTGACGGCTGGATAAAACACTTTATTGTGCGGGAAATGATGAACGCCGGTGGATTTTTTAGATTGATTGGCCTGGTCAGCTTGCAGAATAAAGCAATTTTCTTGCGACTATATTTTATGGCAAGGCTTGCAATTACCCGTAATTTAGCTAAATTTCGCCTTTTTCGTAAGTAGTCAGTCCTGGTGTGCAGGACCAACAAGATAAAACTTTAAATGAAATGCCCGTCGGCTCTGACGGCTCCTATTAAAATATGGCAACAGGGAATGATTTAAGAAAAGGGATGGCAATCAACTACAACGGTGAACTGGTGATTGTCATGGATACGCAGCATCGGACACCTGGAAACAAAAGAGGTTTTGTTCAAGCAGCGCTCAGGAACCTTCGCACAGGGAAATCTGCGGATGTTCGGTTCAGTTCCTCTGAAAACGTGGATATCGTTCCCGTGAACAACACGAAGATGGAGTTTAGTTATTTTGATGGAACGGACTATGTGTTCACCGATCCAGAAACATTTGAAACGATAACAGTTACTCCCGAAATGGTAGGTGATGTTAAGGATTACCTTGTGGAAAACTGTGAGGTTGCAATTATGCTGGTAGGAGAAAAGGTTGTTCAAGTTGAACTACCTGCGTCAGTTGTACTGCAAGTCGTAGAAGCACCAGAAGGAGTTAAGGGAGATTCCGTAAGTAACATTCAAAAATCAGTCACGCTTGAGACCGGAATCAAAATCCAGGCGCCTTTGTTTATAAAATCCGGAGAAAAAATTCGCGTAGACACACGGACAGGAAAATACATGGAACGCGCTTAATTTAATTTAAATTACATTAATGAAAGCGCACCGGGGAATTCCCATCCTAATTCCCCGGTGCGCTTTATTGTATTCATTCTATTTGACTTTTTAACCAGGAAACAAATCACATTAATTTCAGTTCGCGCGGAATATTAGACTCCTTAACTGCGCTGTATTCATGAACTGGAATAAAAATTCTGAATTTGGTTCCACGGTTAGGAGCGGATTCCACAAAAACGCCTCCTTCGGAATCTTTTATAATCCTTTCCACGATTCTTAATCCCAGTCCTTTTCTTCGCTGAATTATTGGCTCTTGATTTGAAACCAGTGTTGGACTTGTAGCATTTGATTCGTACAAATGCTCAGCGCATATACCTGGTCCATTGTCTTCTACAGAGATTTCCACCCAATTTTGCTTTCTGAAGTCTGAAGAAGGCAGGATCCACCATAATTTGATTTCATCAGTATTATTTGCGGAGACGAAGGCGTAATCCTGATCTGAGCCAGGCAAGTGGCTGACTCTATCGAAACTGAGGCGAAGAATAGTGTTTTGGCCAACAGCCTGAGCAGCATTCGTGGCAAGATTGGTGAGGCACTGGAGCAAATCAATAGGATGGATACTCAGGCTGAGGTTTTGAATGCAATCTGGTATAATAATTTTTACATTTTCGAAATCCGAGAGGAAAGAACTGGTGCGTTGGAATTCTTCCAGAACATGAGGCAGGTGGCTTGTTGCATTAAAATTATTCGAAGGCAAAGAGAGGAAATTTAGATATCTGCGGGACAAGTTGACTGCATATTGAACTTGGTCTTTGCAGGCATCCAAAGCACGCGCAGTTTCCACCTTGCCAGAGGTGAAACACTCATCTGGTATGGATGTGATTTGACCATTTAGTATATCAATGTACCCTGAAAGTCCAGAAAGTGAGCAGTTAAGGTCATGGGTCATCTGAGCGTAAAGCTGCTCTTTTTCCAATTGCTCATGACGTTTACTCTCAAAAAACTCGATACAATCCTCCGCTTCCTTGAGTCGGGTTTGCAAAGATCGAACTCTACGATTCTTTTCGACTGACCGAACTGCACGATAGACGGTCTCTCTAAGCTCTTGGATCTCCAACGGTTTAGGTACGCAATCAAATACTCGCTCCCGGAAGGCTTTCTGATATAACCCGACACTCATTAGTCCTGCATACAGAATTGTCTCTGAGTCCGGGTGTATCTTTTTTAGGAAACGAAAGACTTCGATGCCGGATTGATCAGGTAAATTGAAATCTAAAACCGCAATATGAACAGGATTGTTTCTGATTAATTCAAAAGCTTCAGTTGCAGATGAAGCAGTTAAAGTGTGAAATTCATCTCTGAAAATGACATTCAGTGACAGTTTTGGCCCCGAATCATCATCAACAATGAGCAATGTTTTCCTGGATATATCGTTTTCAGGATCAGCCTCAGCCTGACAGGTGATGACTTTTTTATGGCTCAGTCCTGAATCCAATAACTTGTTATTTTTAGATACAGATAGAGGTTTCATTGTCTTACTCCTTTGGGTGATTCCCAAAAAAACAAACATGAAACATAAATACAATATTATTTTTAAAGTTATACTTTGTATTACCAGGAGTGTTTAGCTCCGGAGTAACAAACGTCTTCACCCAGGAAAAGTGTCCTCATCGCGTCCAAGATTTTCCCAGATAGCTTCATGAATGAGCATTTTGCCCAGTGAGGAAGTATTGTTCTCGCGGACAGATTCATCTTTCTCCAGCGGAAACGATAATGTCAGCTTCAAGCCAGATCCTTGAGAGCTATCTCGGGATTGTGCCTGAATTCGACCGCCGTGGTGGTGAGCCAGGAAATAGGCTGCCATGAGATGAATTGCAAACTCCTCAGTGTGGTCCTTTCGAAGGAAAAACGGATCAAAAATAGCTCTTAATGCTTCCTCTGGCAGACCGGGACCATCATCTTCAAGGATTATTTCAACAGTTGGACTTTTTCTTCCAACAGAATCATCTGCATCCAATGTGTGAGCGCTGATCCAGATTTGATGTCCTTCAGTTAATGTTTCCTGCTCATCTTTAAACAAAAGTTCCAGCATCTTGGAGAACTTTGATCGATCCATAGACATGAGAGGAAGCATGTCGGGTGAGTTGTAATGTACTCGCACCCCAGCGCTTTCCAATGAAGGTTTCATTTTTTCACAAACTTCATCTAAAACATCTTTAGGACTCAGAAAATCACTGTATGGAGCCTCTACAGGTGAGGTAAGTTGTCCCAGATCTACGAGCAAGTTAGTAATTTTCTCTACCTGTAACTGCACATGCTCATAAAAATCTTCCCAGAAATTTGGATTTCTTAAATGATCAAAATTAAACAGCTCTTCTTTTAACTTTCTTGGCGCTAAGTCCATAAAAGTCCGGACCGCGACCAAAGAGTTGCGAAGATGATGGGAAAGCCCGCTTGCCAGGATCCCGAGATACATGATCCTGTCTGTAATCAGCATATTGTGCAATACGGATAATTTTTCTTTTAATAACTGATCGCGTTCTTTCTGAACAATGTAAAATTCAAGAGCCCGTTTCAACGTCATTTCCAACTCATCTGCATCCCACGGTTTAGTTATATACTTATAAATTGAGCCGGAATTAACAGCGTCAATAATAGGCTGAATATCTTCATATGCGGTTGCAAGGATTCTTATAATTTTCGGGTATTTCCTTCTTGCTTTTTCTAGGAATTCCACGCCTGTTTGTTCAGGCATCCGCTGGTCAGAGATTATGATCCCTATCTCGTGGTGGTGATTATTCAGAATGTTGAGTCCCTCTTCAGCTGAAGGCGCTGTCAGGACATCAAATGGTTTTCTGAATACACGTTCGAATGAAGAAAGAGATCTTAATTCATCGTCGATGTAGAGGATCTTATATTTCTTATAATCGTAAAAACTATTCATAAGTATAATTGATAATTTTAGTGATAAATAGAAATCAGTTTATTGTGCAATTTGTATGACCGGTTCTGGATCTGGAGTAGGCAGAAAGATTTGAAATTCACAATAATCTCCTGGGGCAGATTCGACATGTATTACGCCTCCATGTGCCTCGATTATATTGTGAACAACACTCAACCCCAGTCCGAGACCCTGCCCTACATCTTTTAAAGTGAAAAATGGATCAAATATTTTTGCTTGTGCCTCTTCATTAATGCCTGGTCCATTGTCACGGATGGTGAGGTAGGCGCGTGATGCTGCCGGTCTGACCTGGATAACCAACCTTGGTGATTCTCCATTATTATATTGTTTTTCATTCATTGCCTCTTTCGCGTTTTTAAACAAGTTGGTCAGCGCCTGTATAAGTAAGTCGTTATCACCCAGAATTATAGTTTCCGGATCAGTATTCAAAATGACTTCAATTTTATTATCAAATTCCTGACCCATCCATTTCAGGCTTTCTTTTAAGAGTTCTTCAATTGCTATAGGTTTAAGTTTGATGTTGCTCTGGTAAGCAAAAGTTTTGAGCCCTGAAACAATTCTGTTAATCCGGTTGATGCCATCCCCTAAATCCTTTAAGCCCTCCTTGATAAACTTGTCATCGGTGAGTTCCAGAATATCTGATCTTAATCCATGCAAAGCGGTTTTCATATAATTCAGAGGATTGTTGATTTCATGAATCATTGTAGCGCTCAGCTTTCCGAGTGAAGCAAGTTTCTGGCTGCGATACAATTGTTTCTGAGCTTCCTCCAATTCATCAAGAGCTGCACGCAATTGTTTGTTTTGCTTTTCTACTTGCACCTGCCATTGGTACAAACTGATCAAATTCTTGACACGCTGAAGTAATTCTACTGAAGAAAACGGTTTTGTCAGAAACTCATTGGCTCCGATTTCAAGAGCCTGGTTTCTTGATTCGTTGTTGGCCCATGCTGTCAGCATCAATGCAGGAATGCTCCGCGTTGTTGTCGACAATCGTATCTCCTTCAGTGTAGCCAGGCCATCCATTTCTGGCATCATCCAATCCAGAATGACGAGATCTGGATGAAATTGCCGCGCGAGCTGTAATGCCTGCTGACCATCGACTGCCTGAATAACATGGTAGAACGGTTCGAGCTGAGAAACGATTAATTTTCTCATTTCGGGTTCATCATCAGCAATTAATACCAGTGGTTTTTTTCGATTCCTTAATGGCTCAACAGCAGAGACCCTGGACTGAATTCCTGGTGTTCCGGAATATCTTCGGGCTTTTTCCCTGAGTTGCCCCAAAAAGTTTTTTTCATTTTGTTCCAATTCTTCTTCATTCGAAGAGCTTTCCCAGGAAACCTTTGTGTCATTTGGCTTTTCGATTTCTTGCAACTCTTTGATATCTTCCGTGGTTAAATTATGAAGCTGCGCTTCAGGTTTCGCTGGTTGAGACGGATTTATATGATTTTCAGGAAATCTGATTTGGAAATAAACTCCTTTCCCTAACTCACTTTCCACAATTATATTCCCACCCATTACATCAACATATTCTTTAACGATAGCCAATCCAATGCCAGTGCCTTGTCTCAACTTTCTAACTGATCCGTCAGCTTGCCAGAAACGATCAAAAATTCGTGACAGATGTTCATTCGCTATACCTGGGCCATTGTCTTCAACCTCAATCACAAGGTAGCGATTGCTTTCTGTTACATTTGAACTATCTGATTCAAAATAATCTGTAGCGTTAGAGTCTTCCAAACGGGCTCTGAGATTGACTGTTTTTCCGGGTCCAGAGAACTTGATTGCATTCGTGATCAGGTTGATCACTATGGTTTCAAGCTTATCTTTATCTATCCATTGTTCACCAAGGTCTGAAAGACAATCAAACTGAACACGGACCTTCTCAAGATCGGCCGCTCCTCGCACTGAGGATAAAATGCCTTTTAAGAAAGGCTGCAGCCGCAACTGCTCCCAATTCACTTGCAGAGCCTTCTGATCGAGTTTCATCAAATCCAGTAATTCATTAATCAATTTAAACAATCTGAGTCCACTATTTTCAATTCCATCCAGCGCTGAGCGGATATCATAGCCATTCTGGAGTGAAGAGGATTGCACAGTAGCAGGCGCTGCTTTTAACGCTTCAACCTGGCCTAGTATTAATGTGAGTGGCGTTCTTAATTCGTGGCTGAGATTGGCAAAAAACTCATTTTTTGATTGATCCAGTTCTAGTAGTTTTTCCCTCTGTTGTTTAAGTTCACGATTCAGCTTGAATTCATTGAATCGAATGCGGTCGTAAGCAAAACTCCCTAATAAAATAAAGATACCGGTTACGGTCAGAAAATACAGGTTGTTAAAAATCATTGCGCTGGTTATTCCGGTTTCATTACTCCAGAAGCAGCCAAGCAGATAAAAAAACATGATACCCAAAATATCGGATATAGTACTCTCATAAATCAAAAATTCGCGCTTGGCTCGCTCCAGGCGGGTTACACTCGGAATAACAATAGCACTGCTGGTTATAGCCAATGGAATTGCATAAATCACAGCTGTCAGCATGTCAAGATTACCTATAAAATACCTGATACCAAAGGCCAGAAAGAAGGTATTAAAGAATAAAGACAAAGCGGCTATAAGACCCGATAAGCCAATTAACCGCAGCTTTTTCCGCCTTAGTTCCAAATCCAGAGCCGCCTCCAGCACGATTAGTATTAATCCAACTATCCCCAATACTTC
>JAUIHU010000090.1 GCA_030432175.1 Verrucomicrobiia bacterium
ACACCCAGGCGGGCGACAAGATCTGTCAAAATAGCCTCGAAAGCGCTGATCGCCAACACCGTCCTCTTTACCGGAGGCTTGATGATCGTCTTTGTCATTTTTCTCCTCAGCACTGCATTTTTGCCACCCGCCAAAATTCTGGTTGGATTAGCTCTGGTAGTAATTGGTGTGGGATTTCTGATGCGAACCTTCTTTATTCGCATTTACGCTAAAGCACAAGTAGCGCTAAAGGAAACACTCACCAAGGATAAGGGAGTTCCAGCACATGATAATGCCGATGAAGTTAAAGAGAAACCATCTCCTGAATTGCCTTTCGATCATGCTGCTATCAAGTCGGTATTGATTTCCTCACTCAATCCGTTCATCGGAAAAGCAATCCGGGATACCCACCTCAGAGCGCACACCGGATGCTCAATAATAGCCGTGAGACGCGCCAACCACACCGAATTAAGCCCATCTCCTGAATGGCTTTTCGAACCGGATGATGAAATTATGCTATTGGGATCGGATAATCAATTGGAACAGGGACGTCGCTGGCTGGAAACAGGAGACCAGTAAAAAACAGGATTCCGCGCAGCTCATTCAATTGATCATTGGACCATTAGAAAATATGATTCAGAGAATAAAACGCCTCTGGACAAAATTAATTTCTATGTGTTCAAATTTTTTTATTGGCATCCAGTTCCTTTTGATTATGTTTTTTAATGCTGTGACGGCGCCACTTGAAGGGCCTGGGTTTTTATGGATTCGAAAGGTCAAGTCCGTCTTGGTTTGAGGGTTAATGTTCGAGCAAGTTTCCCTCAATACGACACAAAACGCCCATAAACAATTGTTCGTATCGCGCTGGAATCGGGCAATTCGAGCGAAACAATTAACAGAAAGAAAAAGTCATGATCCCCGGAGTCCCTTATAAAAGGCTGGGATGGATGACTCTCGCGCTATTGATTGGATTTGTCGGCCTGGGATATCGATTACTGGATTTACAGGTATTCCGCCATGAAGAATTGAGTCTCAAAGCGCGTCAGAATGTCTCCTATGCTAAGCTCTTTGAACCTCGCCGAGGCGAGATTCTGGATGTCAAAGGTCGACTGCTGGTTACGAGTCGATTTGTCAAAACGGTTTGTGCCGATCCGACTTTGATCGGAAATTTTCAACAAGAAGTAGCGAATGCTATTGCTCCCTTTTTGCTGGACGAATCTGTCAAGCAAAGTGCGTTGAGTTCTGCGGAATATCGCAGGAAGCTGGTCGAGCTGAAAAAATCTCTGACAGAAAAGTTGAGAGTGCGATTACGGGAAACCTCTGATGGTCGTCTGATTCAGAATCGGTATGTCGTTCTGAAGAGGAAGGTTTCCATAGATACCTGGGAAAAAATTGACCAGGCGATGAAGAATTTGAAGCTGGCTGCAAACGAGGAAAATCTTCCCAGCAAACAAAAATATTTTCTCAGTAACTTACGTAACAAGGCTATTTTCACTGAACGAAAGGATGATCAGCTGCGCTATTACCCACATGGTAAGCTAGCGGGTCATGTGCTTGGTTATGTCGGTTCTTCACAGAATGAATACTGGGGTGAGGAAGCTCTTTCCATTTCCGGGCAGAGTGGAGTAGAAAAAGTTTTCGATGATTATCTGACAGGAGTTGCAGGCAGTCGCAGAACAGAGCGATTTGGTTCAAAAGGAGAACGTTGGAATGCGAGATCTCACGATAATCCCGCCGAGCCCGGATTAAACGTTGTACTGACCATTGATTCTAGAATCCAGGGAATCACAGAAACTGCATTATTGCGGGGAGTGGAAGCGCATCAACCGGACCGAGCCTGCGCGATTGTTGTTCGTCCTGAGAGTGGTGAGATTCTGGCGATGGCCAGTTATCCGGAGTATAATCCAGCCTCACCTGGTGATTTCAGCATCCAGGCGCGCCGCAATATGGCAGTCAGTGACGCCTTTGAACCTGGTTCTACGTTTAAGGTTTTAGTTGCAGCGGCTGCCCTAAACGAGAATATTGTTTCCATGAATGAGACGTTTGATTGTGAAATGGGCTCATTCAGATTTGCAGGGAAAACACTTACTGACACCAAAAATCATGGAATGTTGTCAGTCAAGGAAATCCTCGTTAAGTCGTCTAACATCGGGGCTGCAAAAATCGCTCTGAAGATGGGTAAAGAAACTCTTTATGACTACCTGCTGAAGTTTGGATTACGCCAAAGCACCGGAGTTCATTTAACTGGTGAATCCCGAGGGATTCTTTATCCTGCCGATCAATGGTCTGATCTTTCAGTGACACGGATTGCTATGGGGCATGAAGTATCTGCGACTCCCCTTCAAATGACCATGGCCATGGCTTCTATAGCCAATGGGGGCTGGTTGATGGCGCCCAAACTCGTGGATCGACTGGAAGATAGTCAAGGAAATGTGATCAGTCAGCATGGTCCAACACGGATTCGGCGTGTGATTCAACCTTCAGTGGCGCGGGCAATGGCCTCTGCCCTGAGTGAAGTTGTTTCCAGCCACGGAACTGCGCCAAAAGCCAAGCTCGAACAATGGCAAGCCGCAGGAAAAACCGGTACGGCTCAGAAACCAAGTCCCAGAGGCGGTTACGCTGCTGGAAAGTATTATTCATCTTTCATCGGGTTTTTCCCGACCGACCGATCTGGCTTGTGCATTGGTGTATTCATGGATTATCCCAAGAAAGGTGGCTATTACGGTGGAGCTGTTTCTGGTCCGGTGTTCCGGGAAATAGCCAACGAAACAGGGGTTTATCTTGGAATACAGCCCGATAATCAAACGGGCAGGGATCAAGAGAAATCATTCGTATTGAAGCGAAATTGAGCTGAGAATGTCAGAGGCGCCGGAGGAGATTCGAATAAATCATTTCCGAATGCATAAACAAACAATTAATTCATCTCAGGTTCACCACTTTCATGTTACCGATATTTGTCAAGGATGCCGTCACAAATTGTGGCGGCTCTTTTTTTTCAGGTCCTCTGCTGAATACTGATTCACTGATTATTCATTCCATTTCCATCAACACACGGACCCTCGAAAAAGGAGATTTTTTCATAGCGACACCTGGCGATCGATTTGATGGGCATGATTTTCTAATAGACGCTCTGAATAAAGGCGCAGTTGGAGCCATGGTAGATGAAGCTACCTTTTCACAAAAATGGGGAAATCCGCAATCCTGGCTTGAAAGCTCATTCCCAGGCTCATTTCTCTGGGTAGTCAACGGCGCTCGACGTGGACTCGGCAAATTAGGGGCTTACCACAGAAAAAGATTTCCAAATACCCCCGTGATTGCTGTTGGAGGTTCCAATGGAAAGACATCCACGAAGGAATTCTTAAGGCACACCCTCAGCGGGCTAGGTCAGGTCGCTTGGAGTCAAGCCAGTTTTAATAATGATATTGGAACTCCATTGACGCTTTTGAAATTGGATTCAGAACATCAGGCGGCCATTGTTGAGGTAGGATCCAATCATCCTGGAGAAATGAAAGCTTTATTGCAGTTGGTTCAGCCGACTCACGCAGTAGTTACTTCAATCGGAAGAGAGCATCTTGAGTTTTTTGGTGATTTGAAAGGAGTCATTGAAGAAGAAGGAGAAACCCTGCTTGCATTAGAGAATGGAGCGAGCTTCTGGGGGCCTGATCATGGTGAGTTCTGGAATGATTTTGCCAAGCGAATTCCTGAAGGTGTTCAAATATCAGTAGTGACCACGGTCGATTCCACTAAAACAGCGCACAATTATCCAGGCGCAATCGACTTCACTTACTGGAGAACGCAAGTGAAGTCGATGGATACTTCAGGGGTATCATTTGCGGTTCAGGCGCCGCATCCCTTTGAAGCATACTCTGGACACTATAAAATTAGTTGCCTTGGAACCCACCAAATCACCAACGCCACTTATGCAATTGCTGTTGCGGCATATTTTGGGGTTGAACGTTCCACTATTCAAGAATCGCTATTGCACGGAAAAGGCGCGCCAATGCGGATGGAAATAACTTCCATTCCAGGTGGTATTCAACTGATCAATGATGCTTACAATGCCAATGCCGAATCCATGATAGCAGCGTTGGACACTTTGAAAGAAATTCCAAGCAAAGGAAAAAAGTGGGCGGTTCTCGGAGAAATGCTTGAACTGGGGAGTTGCTCGCGAGAGTTACATGCAGAAGTTGGAGCGCATGCTGCCAGGACAGGACTGGCAGGGCTATGGGTGATCGGGAACCATGCCGCTTCCCTGGCTGAAGCGGCTACTGCGAATGGCTTGGATAATGTGGAATTCGTAAAAGAAATTCATGGTTTAGATCAACAGATTAAAGATAAACTCGCTTCAGGAGACACGCTCTTACTGAAAGCCTCCCGGGGAGCAAGGCTGGAAAGATTAGCAGAAAAACTGGTTGCCGGCGCCAGGTAATTTAAGCACACAGGTTTTTATTGTTAGAATCACGTTGGATTTGGAGATCCAACCAATCAATTTTATATACCAAAATGGTTTACTGGTTTTCTGAATGGGCTCTGGAACAATTAAAAGGATCCAGCTGGGAAGAGATGTTTTCTTTTCTCAGATTATTTCAATACATCACCATACGCAGCGCCGGCGCTGGTTTGACGGCATTAGCCATGGGACTGTTTTTTGGTCCAATGATTATCAGGACCCTTCAACGCGCCAAATTTGGTCAGGATTATGTCGACAAGGCTGAAGAGCAGGGGTTGACAAATCGGATCGAAAAAAAAGGAACCCCGACCATGGGAGGGATTCTAATCATTCCGATATTGGATATCAGCGCCCTAATTTGGGCTCAATGGAACGAATTGGTTTTGATTACTCTGATCTCAATGATCGTGTTGGCCGGGCTGGGATTTTATGATGATTATGTAAAAATCACCAAAACAGGAAATAAAGGAGTATCCTCCACCGTGAAGTGGATCACCCAGATCATGCTGGCTGCGGGAGTTGTGATATACTTTGCGATTCATCCAGAATTGAAAAGCATTATTACAGAACTACGGATCCCTTATTGGAAGGAGCCATTGTTGACCAATGCGATATGGATCGGGGCTCCGATCGTGTTTTTCACATTAATTGGAAGCTCCAATGCGGTGAATTTGACGGATGGATTGGATGGACTGGCCATAGGATGCACCATGCTGGTCGCAGTGGTGTTGGCTGTCTGGACGTATGTCTCAGGCCACGTCAAATTTGCTGAGTATCTGCAAGTCCAATACGTTCCTGGATCTGGTGAGTTAACCGTATTTTGTGCGGCAATACTTGGAGCAGGACTGGCGTTTTTATGGTTTAATGCTCATCCTGCTGAAATTTTTATGGGAGACACAGGATCACTGGCGTTGGGCGGATCACTTGGGGTCATGGCAATACTGATGCATCAGCCATTTATTCTGTTTATAGCGGGCGGAGTCTTTGTCATGGAGGCAGCCAGTGTTATGATTCAAACAGGGTACTACAAGTATACGCGCAAACGAACAGGAGTTCCTCAGCGTTTTTTCAAAATGGCTCCAATTCACCATCATTTTGAGAAACTTGGGTGGTATGAGACCAAAGTGGTGTTTCGTTTTTACATTTTGGGAGTCATTTTTGCAGTAATTGCTCTAAGCGCCCTGAAGATAAGGTGATTTGAAAGAAATGAATTTTAAAATTATAGCGATCCTCGATTAAAAAAGGTTGTATTTCCGTCCTTTTTCAACAGACTGATATCAGGATTGACCCTGATTTATTACTTCGATCGAGGCGGAGTGTAGGACAGGGAAACTGATTTGCCTGTTAATCAGAGGAGTTGAGTCTGGTCTTGAGACCTGTCAGCCCTCTAAATTGAATAAGGGCCTTGATAAAGGTATAGAATTGCCGTTGGAGCCCCTTTTTGAAAACTAACAACGAATACCATGCTCAACACTAGCCCATCACAGAAAACTCCTATCGTAGTTTTCTCCATTCTGGCGGCTCACGTCCTGATTTTATTGGGACTGCTTATTCCCGGTGGCTGCCAAAAAAGCGAAGCCCCCTCAGATGTTTCTTTAGCGGGAGATGAAGCCGACAGCGCGTTCGGATTGAATGAATCCGGAGATCAAATGGACATTCTGCTTGGAGTTGAGGGTGAGCCTATTCCGGATCTGACCAATTCAGATCCGGTGGATGAATCAATATCTGAAGAATCCGATTCTACCGAAGCTGAATCGAATATTGCTGCGTTGGAAGAAGAGACAACGACTGCTGATTCCGCTGGAGCAGCCAGTTATCAAACTTCTCCTCAGTATGATGAATATGTTGTGGTTAAAGGGGATAACTACTCAACAATTATCCGCAAGTTCAATGGTTTACGCGTCTCGGATTTGCAACAAGCGAATCCTGATGTGAACCCAACCCGAATTCAGATTGGCCAGACTCTACGTATTCCTAGAGCCGCATTGGCAGTGAATCGGGAAAAATCTTCAACCGCCACTCAAGCCAGCGTCGGGAACAGCGTGAGTAGTGGCAAAGTATATAAGATTCAGTCAGGAGATACACTTTCCAAAGTGGCTTCTCTCTACGAGAATGTGACTGTTGCTGATATTCAATCAGCCAACCCAAATCTTGACCCGCTAAGGCTGCAGATCAATCAACAGATCGTGATTCCTGAGCCTAAAGCAGTGGCTGCTGCTGAAAAGCCTGTAGTTGCTCTGAAGCCGGGTCAAAAAATGTACACCATTTCCAAGGGTGATAACCTGTTCAACATCGCGTCCAGTAATGGAACGAGTGTGCGCGAAATTCAGTCAGCAAACCCCAATCTTGATCCTAGACGTCTGCAACTCGGATCCTCAATCATCATTCCTGCCAAATCAACTACCTCAGAGCCTTCTGACGTGGCTAAGCCAGCAGAAGAGCCCATGCCGGGCGTCTATGTGGTTCAAGCAGGAGATAATTTAGAAAAAATCTCCAAACAGTTGGATGTTACTGTCAGTGAACTGATGCAACACAATCGACTGCTCACCACCCGCATCAAACCTGGCCAGGAATTATCGGTGCCAAAATCGGCGCCAGAACCAGACTTGATGGCCCGTGGTGAAAAGCCTTGATCGAGAGATCCCAAACAAACAACCGAATGAAAAGCATGAATCAGGGCAATCCGACATATTTGGGTTGCCCTTTTTTGGATTTTAAAAATGAGTTTGCTTTCAACTTCCCCCAAAACCAGCAACGTTTGGCGCCAAGCCCCCACTGGACTTGAAGCTGGTGTGCGCGGGGTCCGTGTAGCAGCCACAATCATGGCTATCACGGTAGCAGCGATGATCTCCATTGGATTGATCATGCTCTACAGCGCTAAAAGCGAGGCGCCCGACACTTCCGCATCTTCTGGTCCATCTCAAACTGTTGCAGTATCTGACGCTCAAGGTAAGCAGATTCAGCCAACGGAAAATCCAAAGAGAGCGCCTGAGGTAATCAAGCTACTCAGAGTTCAGGTACTGGCAGCCGGACTTGGAGCTGTGGCATGCGGATTCCTCTCTTTCGTAGATTATAGGATTCTCAAAAAATATGCGCTTCCAATTTACGCATTTAGCCTGATTCTACTTGCGGTAACTCTGATTCCGGGAATTGGTGTTATGAAAAACGGCGCGCGAAGATGGTTGAATTTTCAGGTCTTACTCTTCCAACCATCAGAGGTGGGCAAAATTGCATTGATTGTCATGGTGGCCTGGTATGGAGATCGATACCAGAGATTGATGAATCAATTTGTCAAGGGCTTGATCTTTCCAGGTCTCATCGCCTCGCTGACACTGGCTCTTGTATTTCTGGAGCCAGACTGGGGAACCACAGTGCTTCTGGCGGCTGTTACTGGAACATTACTGGTCGCGGCGGGTGGACCTTTCTGGACCATGTTTACAATCGGCGTGGCTTCATTAGCTGGGTTGGCATTCATGATTATGAATGACGATGTCCGAAGAAGACGAGTGCTCGGATGGTTGAATCCAGAAGAACACAAACAAGGTGTAGGATACCAGACACACCAGGCAATACTGGCTTTGGGTTCAGGAGGAGAATCAGGTGTTGGGCTGGGAAATGGAACACAGAAATTAGGATTCGTCCCCGAACATCACACCGATTTTATTCTGTCTGTAATCGGTGAAGAGCTGGGATTGCAAATGACACTCGCCATCATTCTTCTCTATATTGTTTTCGCACTTTGCGGAGTCCGAATCGCGTATCAGGCAAAAGATCGTTTTGGATATCTATTGGCGACTGGCATCACTTTCCTGATTTCGTTTCAAGCAATGATTAATATCGGAGTTGTCACCGGCGCGCTGCCAAACAAAGGTCTTCCACTGCCGTTTATCAGTTACGGCGGGTCCAGTTTATTGATGTTGCTGATTTCGATTGGGCTGTTATTCAGTGTTGCACGCCATTGGCATGCTCCTTTGAAGGCTGAAAATTCGTCGCCTGAAACCGGAAATGTTCCATCGAATGCGCGGACAGTTCTTGAAGATTAGCGATTCTTTTTGTCAGTGAAGAAACAATGAAAGTTGCAATTGCATGCGGCGGGACAGGCGGTCATTTATACCCAGGTGTCGCCATTGGAGAATCTTTGAAGAGTAAAGGGCTTGAAGTAGCGCTGATGGTTTCAAACAAACCCGTGGATCAAGAAGCCACAAAAAGCCTTCAAGGCCATTTTGAAATCAAATCTTTCCCGGCGGTCGGACTTGTAGGACGGAAATACTTCAGCTTCTTTAAAGGATTGCATCAATCCAGGAAAATGGCATTGGATTTCTATCAGAGTTGGAAACCAGATGCAGCGCTGGCAATGGGAGGCTTCACCAGTGTTGGGCCCATCTTAGCGGCGCGACGATTGAAAATCCCCAACGGAATCCACGAAGCCAATGTCATTCCAGGACGAGCCAATAAATGGCTGGCCAGAAAATCGGATTTTGTTCTTTTAAATTTTGATGCAACCCGGACCCGATTGAAATCTGCTTCCAATGCTGATGTGATTCAATGCGGACTTCCTGTTCGTTCCGGCTTTTTTCAAACAAGTCCAACCACAGCGAAACAAGCTTTTGGCTGGGAGTCAGATGCCAAGGTGTTGTTGGTAACTGGAGGCAGCCAGGGCGCTAAAGTTATGAACGATCTCATTCTACGATTTCGGTCTGAGCGCTGGTCGGAGTTTGCTGAATGGAAATTATTGCACCTGACGGGATCCAAAGATTATGAACGCATGGTTGAAGCTTATCGGGCAAAAGGGTTTGCTGGAACGCCAAATGTTCGAGTAGAACCTTTCTTGCACAGCATGGAACAGGCCCTTGCATCAGCTGCTGCTTGTGTTACCAGAGCAGGAGCTTCATTTCTTGGAGAGATGGAGGTGTTTCATCCGCCGGCGCTTTTAGTTCCGTACCCTCACGCAGTTGAAAATCATCAGTATTGGAATGCCGTCGCTTATACTGAGCGATCCCAAGGATCCATCTTTAGCGAATCTGAGGAAACCGAATCGGAGTTCATTGACAAGCTTACTGAAATCATGAGAGCGGGTAGCGCTAAACAACCCAGACCCGCCTCCCCCGAATCCAAGGCTGCTCAGCTTGCTGCAAGATATATAATTTCAAGAATTCATGAGGAAAAGGCAGTAGCCTGATTCAGGTAAAACTCCACTGAAAACCGAGCATTTACTATGACGACCACTTCTCAACCCACCCCCATTCAATCGCTCTGGCAACAACTCAGAGAAGCTCTACCAGAATCCAGTAAGATCAACTTGGATGAACCACTCGCGAGGAAAACCACCTGGCGTGTGGGTGGCACGGCGGATATTTATATTGAACCCGATTCTGAATCGGCGCTGCATTCAACGGTCAGGCTTTGCCATGATAACAAAGTTCCATTTTTTGTCCTGGGACGAGGATCAAATGTCTTGGTCAGAGATGGCGGATTCCGAGGGGTGGCGATTTCACTGAACCATCCGTGGTTTCAATCCGTTGAAATACAGGACGGTTATATTTGGGCAGGAGCTGGGGCCAGGCAAAAAGATGTGGCTTTATTTGCTAAAAAGAACGGACTCGCCGGAATGGAGTTTCTGGAAGGAATTCCAGGCAGTATGGGTGGTGGCCTCCGAATGAATGCTGGAGCAATGGGAGCTGAGTTGTTTGATTGTGTTATTTCAATGCGCGTTATGAGTCCGCAGGGTGAAGTTCAAAATTTGCAACGCGATGCTATTGAAGTTCACTACCGACGCTGCCCTATTTTGAAAGATTACATCGCGTTGGGCGCTCTGTTGCAAGGAACATCAGATGATCCAGCTTCAATCGGCGAAAGGATGAAGAATTATAGCCAAAAGCGATGGGCATCTCAACCTGCTGCCAGCAGCGCCGGCTGTGTATTTAAAAATCCCACTGAAATCCCGGCAGGAAAACTGGTCGATGAACTGGGCCTGAAAGGTATGCGGGTCGGAGGCGCTTGTGTTTCCGATGTGCATGGTAATTTTATTGTCAACGATCAGAAAGCCACTGCTCTGGATATTCTCAACCTGATAGACCAGGTTCAAAAGATCGCCAAAGAGAAACGTGGAATCGCCCTGATAACAGAAATTCAAATTGTCGGTGAAGATTGATTCGGATCCATAGTTCAAGCTGCTCAACAGCGATTTGCAGAACCCAGTTCATTGAATTGAATTGAAGGCGGGATGATATATGGATCAACCAATACCCCGGACCCAACATCTTGAGTCCGGGGATTGTTGAAAAATGATGGGATTTGTTCCAGAACGAGGATCAGCGAGTTCCCATTCCGACACTTTGTACTGTCTGGAATAACTTTCCTTCAGTACGAATACTCGGAGCGATGATGATTTC
>JAUIHU010000091.1 GCA_030432175.1 Verrucomicrobiia bacterium
TCTCCGTATCAACGGAATTCCGTCGATTAATGCCAATGGTTTACCTGGAAAACGGGAAGATGGGTAACGCGCTGGGATGATTCCTATCCAATTCATTTTGATAAAACTCTCTCTTAAATAAGGAGCAACCGGTTTCATTTCCGGCCAGGGCATTGGACATCATCCAAGAAACTCTCGCTCATTCAAGCCAAAGAATTATTTCAAATATTTGATCGAAACTTTACCCGAGCCTGATTGTTTGGATAAATAGCGGACCGCCCGGGAGTTGCCCCGGGATTTGTGATTTAATAACAATCAGACATGGCCTTTTTCTCGATCAAAAAAGTATTTCAGGACGCCGACCTGGTGAGCGGAGATCAGTTCGATCAGTGGGTGCAGGAATGGCGTGTAGCAGAAGAGAACGGGTCGCAGGAGTCCTTACTGGGATTCTTTGCTCGTGAAAAAGGGTACACCGAAGAACGTTTCCTGAAAAAATTATCGGACACTCTTGGATGGGAATTTGTGGATTTGAGTAAAATTGAGCCATCCAACGAAGCGCGGTTACGGATCCCGACCAAGGTTGCCTTTCAGCATCATGTGATACCTGTAGAATGGAGTGAGGGCACACTGAAAGTGGCAGTCTGCAACCCGTTTGATTCAGAAATGATGAACGCGGTTCAATTTGGTGTTCGGGCGCCTGTGGTTTTCTCATTGGCTCCCAGAGAGGAAATTGAGAAATCCCTGAAAAAGTATTACGGGGTTGGAGCTGAGACTCTGGATGAAATGGCTGAGGATGAAGCATTTGACCTGGAACTTAGCGAAGATAAGGAAATCGCGGAAGGTGACCAGGAAGCCAGTGTCATTAAATTTGTCAACCAGATCGTCTGGGAAGCATTCAAGGATCGCGCAACAGACATTCATTTTGAGCCAGCCGAAGATGAACTAAGAATCCGTTATCGCATTGATGGTATCCTGCATCAGACGCCGATGCCCCCTCAATTGAAACGCTATCAATCAGCCCTGATCTCCAGAATCAAGGTCATGGCTGGTATGAAGATTGATGAAAAACGGCTCCCCCAGGATGGGCGGATCAATGTTCGAATCAAGGGAGAAGAAATCGATATCCGAGTTTCTACGGTTCCAACCGTTTATGGGGAAAGTGTTTCATTGCGATTGCTGACACGAGGAAAAATCTTTCTGAGTTTGGATAAACTTGGCTTTTCATCACGTGATGAGGAATCGCTGCGTGAAATTATTCTGAAACCACATGGAATTATACTGGTGACTGGCCCCACCGGTTCGGGGAAGTCCACGTCGCTCTACGCGTTCTTAAGTTCCATCAACTCCGTCCATAAGCGCATCATCACCATTGAGGAGCCAGTTGAGTATGAGTTGAAAGGAATAAATCAAATCCCGGTTCGCAGTGATATCGGACTGACATTTGCCGTTGGATTGAGGAACATTCTCCGTCAGGATCCAGACGTTGTAATGGTTGGGGAGATTCGGGACCTTGAGACTGCGGAAATCGCCATACGAGCTTCCCTCACAGGACACCTTGTTTTTAGCACACTTCATACGAATGATGCCGCCAGCGCGTTCACACGCTTGATTGATATGGGAATTGAGCCTTTTCTGGTGGCGTCTTCGGTCGAGGCAGTACTCGCACAGCGCCTGGTGCGAACCATTTGCCCGGTTTGTAAAACTGAGCAGAAAGTCAACAAAGACTACCTCAAGAAGATTGGATTTCCTCAAGCTGAAATCGAAACTTCCCGGTTTCATCATGGAGCAGGATGTGATTCATGCCGATTTTCCGGATATGATGGACGACGAGGTATTTACGAACTTCTTGTTCTCAATGAAACTATCCGATCCATGGTACTGAGTCGCGTACCCGCTTCCACCTTAGCACAGAAAGCAATAGATCAAGGAACACGCACCTTGCGGATGGATGGATGGAACAAGGTTCAAGCAGGTTTGACCACCATTGAAGAAGTGTTGCGTGTAACGCAAATCGAAGAGCATCTTGGGGGGATTGAGGACACAATTTAAGGGATCTGACGGATGGCACGCATTCACACATATTCAATTTTATCCGGCCCGGAGCCCGGTCATCATCTTTGGCAGTATTCAACAGCTAATCCAAAGAAAATTTCACGTATACATTCTCGTGAAATTACATTGGAACCACCTTTACCACCTCATCTTTGTCGAAAAGATTGGAATGCATTGTTCAAGAAACAAATGCGTGTAGCGTGGATGCCAGTTGAGGATCTTTTTCTTGGCGTGGTGCATTTGCCGGCAGAGGATTTGGAAGAAGCGCGTTCGATGGTGGAACTGCAGTGGATAGAAAAACTGTCTCCATTGCCAGTTTCACAGGTGGTTTGGAGTATAGAACTCCTGCCGCAGAGCAAGGCTTCATTGAAGACTGCGCTATTAGCGGTCGCTCCCAGAAATCGTATTGAGCATTATCTGGGAACTGTTGAAGAACTTGGTTACGAAGCGGAACGATTAGAGTGCCCTTTTGTAGAAGAAGTCGCTTCAACACAGCCTGATCAGGATGGAGCATGGATTTACCCGGTAGCGGACAGCGAAAACCAGTTTAAATCCTGCTACATTGCCTGGTGGTTCAATGGGAATCTGGAGAAAATCAACCTTATCCAATTACCTCCACAGGGAAATCCTCAGTCCACTGTGGAAAAAGAACTGACTCGTATTTCCTGGGCTGGAGAAGTGGAAGGTTGGATGACCAGCCCACCCAAATGGACCCTTGTCCTGGATCCGGCTTCCGATCCTGAATCTGCCTGGAAAAACTGGATTCTCAGTTGGGCCTCCGACTCGGGACGAGTCAAAGAGCCGCAAAGTTTTGAAAAACTGGCACAGAATGCGGCTACAGATGTTTCTCATCAGCAACCTCAAGGCATTGACTTGATGCCGGAAGGTTTTTCCTACAAATACCGGCAACGATTTATTGATCGTGTTTGGATGAAAGGAGTCGTTGCTTTAGCCGCGATCTACTTATTGGGAACCCTGGTTTACCTGGGCGCGCTTCAGGTTCGCAAATACAATCTCGGTTCCACAGAACAGTCAGTAGCCGAACTCGCAAACTCCTTTACAAACACCTTGGAAATGGAGGCAAGAATCCAGGTTTTGAAAGATTTAAGGAATACTAAGTCCGCAGCTTTTCAGTGCCTTGAAGTGGTTTCCACCAACCTGCCTCCAGAATTGACCCTGACATCTTTCGGTTTTTCTAGAGGGAGTGAAGTCAGTCTGCGAGGCACAACCGCTTCCGCAGCTAAACTAACTGAATATTATGAGCTTCTGAGTTCGGCGGGAGCTTCTTCTGAAGAAGGATCCGATAAACTGTTCTCAAGAGTAACTTACCCGCGTTCAACAACCCGCCCCGGCTCTACGACAATTACTTGGAGTTTTGAGTGCGAATTAAATCGCGAATGAATTGACGGCTGAACTGATTTTTTATGAAAGACTGGATCGAAACACTTAACCTGACTCCATCGGAAAGACGGCTGGTTTTTCTTGTGGCCTTAGTTGTTTTTGTGGTCCTCAACATTTGGTTCGTTTTCCCACTGTTCGGGCAATGGGATAAAGTCGGACAGGATCTGGAAAAAGCCTCGGACAAGCTCGCGCGTTATGAGAGCAAGGTCTCAGAAATACCCGAGTTACGAAGCCAGCTTACAGAATTGGAAGGAGCTACAGCTTCCGTTGGAGATTTCTCTGAACAGGCAGTTGATCTAGCCAAACGAGTAGAAAATCAGGCAGACGCCAGCCGTCTTGCAATTAATCGACGCACTCCCGGTCGATCAGACCAAAATGAATTCTTTCAGGAACAGACTTATTCCATCAACTACGCTGCCAAAGATGAAGCGCTTTACGAATTCCTGGCTTATATGAGCGATCCGGAAGATCCGACAACGATCCGCATCCGGTCCATGACCATCAAACCTGACCGGAACCAAACTCAGCTGGAAGGAAACATTGTTTTCGTAGCCAGTTACAAAAAGGAACCCGGACCGGATTCAGGAAACGCCTCCGGGGAAGGAAGAATCAAATCCAGCGCCGAACTACGTCAAGAACAGGTGGTTTCAAGAAATAACGCCCTGCGAAGACGGAATGCCACCAGTAACAGAGGTAACTCGAACTGATTTAAATTCTTTTTAACCGGATTCGCCGAAGACTTTTTAGATTTTAAGTACGACCATTAGCCCTATAATTTCATGGATCTGATCCCAATCAACCGCAGTCACAGAGTTCAAACTGTTCATTTGAAACCATCCTGCTTACGAATACCCGGTCGTCTGTTATGGATGGCCCTTGCCTTCCAGATTGGATTGGCCAGTTGGGTTTCTGCACAAGAAACATCAAGAGTTGACCAGGCTGACGATGCATCTGAAGCAACTACCGATGCAAAAGCAGAGACCATTACCGAAACGCCAACAAACGTCGTTTCAACGAATACAACTGCACGTCCAGCGACCGCTCGCCCTCGTCCAGCGACAATAAGAAATCCAAGAACTGTTGTTCTACCCAGCTCCAGAAATTTTCCCGTACCTGGGACAGCATCGAATTCATCAACCGAGACAAATCCCGGGACTACCTCAGCGGCAACATCTCCTGGAACTGCATCAACCACTTCGGCAAATGGAGGGCCAAATCCAGGGAATACAGCATCGGCAGGAGCAACTTCATCTACAAGCCTGCCTCCCGTAGAAGAAGAAACAGCCATTCTGGACCTCAATGTCATGGAATTGGAACAGGTTCTGGATATTTATCAGCAGCACACGGAAAAAACTATCCTGCGTCCGTCCAACCTTCCTAACACCACCATCACGCTGAAAACAGCGACACCTTTGACACGTGAGGAAATCGTGCAGGCGTTGGATAGTGTCCTGGCCTTGAATGGCATCACAATGATTCCGCGAGGAGAAAAATTTATTGTTGCAGTAGCTACCAATGAAGCGCAGCAACAAGCAGCAGCCCCGACGGACGCCAATGCCGAAGAACTTCCAGAAGCCGGACAATACATTACAAAAGTCGTTCAGGTTAAATATTTAATACCTTCAGAAATCCAACCAGCAATCCAACCCTTCAGCAAAGCGCCCGACAGCATACTGGCTTTTGATGAAACCCAGACCCTGGTGCTAAGAGATTATGCGATCAATGTTAAACGAATGTTGGAGATCATCGAAAAAATTGATGTGAACACTCCAATGGACGTCGATCTGGAATTGATTCCCATTCGATATGTTCAAGCCGAAGAAATTGCTGATGTTATCGGAAGTTTGACCACTAATGGTGGATCTGCTGGCGGCCGAAGATCTGGTGGCGCCAGTTCTTTCAGCCGTTCACGAGGTGGGAGATCCAGAACCAATTCTCGTGGCGGAAGGAATACTGGAAACAGCCTCACCTCTGGTAGTCTTGGAAATCGTAACACATCAAACAGGTCGAGCCTCGGAGCATCGGCAGGAGGAGGGACTCGTTCAGATTTACAACAGCGACTGCGCGGAATCATTAACAGAGCAACTGGAGACATCCAGATCCTGGGTGACGCGCAAATTATTCCTGATTTAGGATCCAACTCAATTCTTGTTTTTGCGAATAAACGCGATATGGCCATGATCAAAAAGATCATCGAGAAATTGGACTCCGTTCAGCCTCAGGTGTTAATTGAAGCAATCATTCTCGAAGTTACACTCAACGACTCATTCAATGCCGGAGTCAGCTATTCAAAAACTGGGTTAACTGCGGGTGATTCGACCGGCGCTGGGATTGTGAACAACGGGACTCCATGGGCGGACCCATCAGGTCTCGCCAACCTTTCAGATGTAGCAGCAGCAACTGGGAGTGGGTTTTCGTATTTGGGAAGTGTTGGAAACTCATTCGATGTAGCTCTGAACCTGGCTTCTTCAGATTCCCGCGTTAATGTTCTTTCACGCCCTCGTATCCAAACGGCCCATGCTCAGGAAGCTTCTTTCTTTGTTGGACAAACTCGACCGATCGTTTCTGGAACCATTAATGACATTTCAGGTTTTAGATCACAATATCAGCAAACAGAGATCGGGATTGAATTAACCGTCTACCCTTTAATAAACCCAGAGGGTTTGGTTGTTATGGAAATTCTCCAGGATGTTGAATCATTGGGGGAAGAGGTCCGGATCGATAATAATGATGTTCCGACAACTGTACTCAGTTCGGCATCGGCCACAGTGGCGGTTAAGGACAGAGAAACGATTATTCTCGGTGGATTCATTCAAAGCACCCGAAACAAATCCAGCTCGGGAGTGCCATGGCTAAGGAAAATCCCATTGTTGGGAAATCTCTTCAGTAGCAGTTCCAGAGACAATACACGGCGTGAATTAATCATCCTGATTCGCCCAACGGTCTTGGAAACACCAGAAGCTGCAGCGCTGACGGCCAAACAAGAGAAGAAGAAACTGAGCGGAATTCGGGAGGGAGAATTAGAGATTCTGTTAGATGAACAAGAGCGCTATCAAAAATCAGAGAAGAAAATTGAGAAAATGAAAGAGAAGTATGATGTCGAAATAGAGTAAGATTTCTGAAAAGCAACTACTTTATTTCCTTCAATCCAATAACTCTTTGTCTTGAGGACGTGTTTTCAAAAAGCACGTCCTCTTCCAGTTTCAGAAGCAAAAAACAATATGCCGAATAAGAATCTGCCTATTTGGGCGCTGGCCAATGAGATACTGAGTACTTTGGCGGCAGAATCCAGGATCGCTTTGATGGCTCCTACCGGCAGTGGGAAAACAACTCAAGTCCCACAAATGCTTGCTTGCCCGGAAAGTCCATGCGCCGACGGGAAAATATTCATTCTTGAGCCCAGACGTGTAGCCGCCAGAAATGTTGCACTTCGTGTCGCCTTGGAGATGGATACAACTCCCGGAAAGCTTGTTGGTTATCAAGTTCGATTCGACGATCAAACCTCGTCTGATTCAAAAATAATCTTCATGACCGAAGGTTTATTTCTGAGAAGAATTGCAGCGAATCCTGACCTGAAAGGTGTTTCATGTGTCATTTTTGATGAATTTCACGAAAGAAATATCGGCAGTGACACGGCTTTGGCATTAATCAAACGCCTTCAGGAAAATGAACGGCCTGACCTCAAAACGGTGATCATGTCAGCAACGTTAGAAGCTGAACGTGTAGCTGATTATCTGGGTAAGATTAAATGTTTGAAATCGGAAGGGCGTCAATACCCGGTAGATATTCATTATCTGGACTATATGAACCAGAGCTCATTCCCTCCCGAAATAGCGGCTGAAACAGCGCTACAAATCAGCGAACAGAACGATCCGGGAGATATTCTGATTTTCATGCCAGGCAAAGGAGAGATTCAGCAAACTTTGCGAGAGCTTAAAAACCGCAAATTTAAAGAGCCCGTCAACTTGGTCCCACTTCATGGCGAACTACCTGCGGCCGAACAGGATCAAGCTTTTCAATCTTCTGAAACAAGGAAAATAGTCGTCTCAACAAATGTCGCTGAAACATCTGTAACCATAGAAGGTATCACACATGTGATTGATTCAGGCCTGGCAAGAGTCGCAAGATATTGTCCAGAAAAAGGGATCAACATTCTTGAACTCCAACCCATCAGCCGGGCCTCAGCAGATCAACGCGCAGGCAGGGCAGGAAGGACTGGACCGGGAACCTGTCACAGACTGTGGACCGAAAGCTCTCATCTCAACCGCCCCGCCAAGACGATTCCAGAAATTCTTAGAGCGGACTTCAGTGATACATTACTGCTACTCAAAAACTTGGATATTCATGATATTTCTAAACTAGAATGGCTCGACTCTCCATCTGAGGAGGCGTTTCAGCGATCCAGGCAATTGCTGATAGACCTTGGAGCCCTTGATTTATCAGAAGAAATCATCACCGAGAAAGGGAAGCTCATGCAAAAACTTCCAGTTTCTCCAAGACTAGGCAGAATTTTGGTAGAAGCGTCTCGAAGCTCATGTTTCATTCAAGCAGTTCTTTGTGTAGCTTTAATCAGTGACAGAGAAATCCTTTTGCCATTGAAGAAAGGAAAAGGAGTTTCGGATATCATTAAACGTAGAAAATCCCTGGTCGAATTCGAATCCACTGATTTTCTTCTTGCTATTCGCGCCTTTGAGTTAGCTGCAAGGAATCGCTTTGCAGTTGAGATTTGCAGGCAATATGGAATTCATGCTCAAGCAGCGAGAACCACTCATCAAGCCTTTCTAAAACTGGTTGAAACCTGCATATCAATAGGTCTGGTTAAGAAAAATGAGGTGGATATCAACAATGTCTTTCAAATTCCAGAACCCACTTTAACAGAACTACGAAGGATTCTCTTTTTAGGATTTCCTGACTATCTGGCAAAAAGATTGGACCGAGGGACCCTGAGGTGCGAACTATCGAATGGTGAAAAAGGAGAAATCGCCCAAGACTCAATCGTTCATGATGCCCCACTCTTATTTACCGCTGTGTTAAAACAACCCGGAGGCACAGGCCTTCCCCTGATGAGCGTTAATACGCAAGTGGATCCTGCCTGGCTTGAAGAAGACCACTCTTCCCTGATCACTCGTTCCACTGAATGTGAGTATGTAACAGGAGTCAAACGGGTAGAATCTTTCAGCGCCGTACGATATCGCGAATTAGTAATCGAGAAATCCAGAACCAGCTTGATAGACCCAACCAAGTCAGCAAGAAGCTTGGCGCAGGCAGCCCTTGATAAAAAATACAACTTGCCAGAATGGAATCACCAAGTTGAACAGCGAATCGCCCGTTACAACCTTGTAGCCTTGTCGGTCCCGGATCTTGAAATGTCGGTTATTGATGTTGAGGCCAAAATCAAGATTCTGGAATTCGCTTTTCATGGATTGACCTTGGCCAAGGAAGCTCAAAAGATTCAGATTGTCCCATTCCTGATGAAGTGGATATCTAGTGAAAAGTGGGAATGGATTGAAGAGTTGGCTCCAGCTCGAATGCGTCTTTTTGATCAAAAAGCCGTTAAACTGAGTTATTTTGATCCGCTGGAGTCAAAAAGTAACCAGATGCCCCCACCTATTATTCAAATTCCGATATTAGATTGCTTTAATTTAGAGGCGAATCCAACTGTTCTGGATGGGAAGATAATGGTTATGATGAGACTGCTAGCTCCTGATGGAAAAAAAATTGCCGACACACAGGATTGGAAATCATTCAAAATCAAAGAGTATCCAATGAAGAGAGGCGCGCTAAGGAACAAATATCCTGGAAAGTTCTGGCCTTAGAAAAACTTGATAACCATTGAATTAGGAAAGGAGGAGTGGCCCGGGATCGAGTTTTGGAGGAGATTCACGGGAAGCTTTAAGTTCTCTGCCTGAGAACATTAAATTTATCCCGAGATATCCCGAACCACTCCAAAGTGGTATTTCACTTCTAACCTAAGATAAATAAATTTTAAAGCATTTATTAAGCCATTTATTGTAACTTACCCATAAACTTTTTGTACAAATGACACGTTCTCTGGGCCATTAATCTTGGTGAGAACTCGGTTTCAGCTCTGATCCTGGCTGAATCTCCGAGCTTCTGGCGTAACTTTGAATCATTCAGCAATAGGTTGATAGCATCTGAAATCGCTTTGTCATCCCTTGGAGCAACGGTAAGCCCCGTTTTGTTATTAACAGAAACGAAGGGTACTCCCGAATCAAGATTGGTATTAATTATCGGTTTTCCGAAAGACATCGCCTCGAGTTGGACCAAGCCGAAAGCCTCCGATCTTTCGACTGATGACATCAAGAAAATATCACAAGCTTTGTAGGCTGCAGCCATGATTTCGTCACTGACGTCACCCAGAAAAAATACACGATCCTCAACTCCTGCTTTTCGGCTTTCTTCTTTTAAATGATCCAGAAGTGGACCTTGCCCAACCAATAACAGGTTAGCTTTAGTTTCTGCAATAGCGCGAATAGCGTATTCAAAACCCTTATAATAAATGAGTCTCCCAACTCCCAGAACCAGGGGAGAACCGTACTTTTCTCGTAATTCCTGGGCAGCCTGTCCTGATTCATTAAACTTGGCGACATCCAAGTTCAAAGGATTACCTAAGGGAATAATTTCAGTTTTGTGCAGGAAACGTTTTAAAACCGGTGATGACTTTGCGTACTGAGGAGAAGTGGCGATAATGGCTGAACATCGCTTTAACGTCAGGTTTAAAATGGGAGCATAAAAAACTGCCAATTTTTTTTGCCTGACGATATCGCTATGATAAGTGACAAAAGAAGGGCCCTTGAATCTTGAGTTTAAGAATGCCAAAGATGCGCCTGGATTAGGATGGTGCAGATGAAGGACATCCTTGTGCGAACTTCTAATTAGCGCAGATAATCCGATACAGATTGGCGCTCCTGAAACATCAAATGTTCTTGAAAACCGAACAACCCGAACTCCGTTTATATTAGTTTCTGAACGTTCCTTGCGATCATTTGCAACAAATACTGTGGGTTCAACGTTAAATTCTATGGATTCTTCACAGAGTGATTTAAGGTGAGTCTCCATTCCACCACGATAAGGTGGGTAAAACTTGCCCAGGTGCAGAACTTTGATCGCAGACTTTGTTGGCATATGGATTCAAAACAGAAAGCATCGGAATAAAAGGAGCAAGAAACAAGGAATAAATGAGAGCAAGGTGGGAGAGAGTGAGGGGAGGGTATAAAAAAGGAAAAAAGGTGGCGGCAACCTACTCTCACGAGTCGCGAGGACTCACTACCATCGGCAATGCAGAGTTTGACGTCCGAG
>JAUIHU010000092.1 GCA_030432175.1 Verrucomicrobiia bacterium
TCCAGTATTTTCTGCCAACCAGAATGTCGGAATTAGATTTTGAAAACTGCAGAACCATTGAGGAAATTATTATGACAAGCGAAGAACTAACCATTGATCTCACTATCCCATTGAAAGAGAAAGCCTTTCGTCAGGGTAAGGAAGAGGGGATAGAACAAGGTATCGAACGTGGAATAGAACAGGGGATAGAACGGGGCATCGAAAAAGGGATGAGGCAGGGCTTGGAGAAAGGGGTGTTCTCGACGTTGGTGAGGTTATTGGAGCGTCGTTTCGGCTCATTGTCTCCGGATTTGCTGGGTCTTCTGGAACGAGCTCATTTACCAGCTTTGAACCGCCTGGTGGATTTGGCTCTGGAGGCTGAGTCATTACATCAGGTGGAAGCAGAGGTGTTGAAGATGAAGGATGAAGGTTGAGGCCTTGATCAGTGAGCGGGGGCTCTGCAGTCCCCGGATGCCACCCGACTTTTATCACACCCTTGTGGGTGTGGTTCTTTTATAATAATCATCATTTCTTTAAAAAGCCGACTCCAGGATTTCCACCAACACAGATTTCGGAAGTTCAACAGGATTACCTTTCATGCTCCCTGACCTCAAGGCCTTTTCAGCAATATCGGAGAATTCAACTTGTTTGACACCCAGATCTTTCAACCTCGGTATCTCTGCCCATTCGCTCAGGTCCTCCAGCCACTCCACCAAATCCTTCTCCGTTGCCTGCGAATCCTTCAATAACAACCGCGCTGCCTGCTGATATCTTTCCAGTGGTTTTCTCAATCCTCCAGAAACATCTCGTTCCTGAGAACTTTCCAGATCAGATTGTAGACGCTTTATATTGGCGCGGCATCCTGGCCCAGACAGTCGAGCACAAATGGCTCCGTGAGGCGCATTATACATTCCGCCCAATGGCGCGGCGAATCCATGAATAACCCCTAATCCCGAGTTCGCCAGAGCCATTCCGGAAAGCAAGCTTGCCATGGCCATACGATCGTGTGCGATTTCGGATTCTGGGTCTTCCATCATCGTCCTGAAAGAATCCCTGAAATGTGTCAAACCCTCCCAACAGAAAGCATCCGTCATCCAGTTTCCACGACAACCCACCCACGGCTCTAATAATTGAGTTAAAGCATCCAAACCCGAACAGGCTTTGACATATTGAGGAACCGAATGAGTCCACTCTGGATCAATCACCGCTAGTTGAGGCAATAGAAATGGACTCCTGAGGCTGACTTTGAATCTTTCTTCCGGGACCGACAACACTGCATTCCGAGTCACTTCAGCGCCTGTCCCCGAAGTTGTCGGGACAGCCACAAAAGGAGCGGACGGATTTTCTAAGGGATCGCCTTTGCCGACGACCTCCAGGTAATTCAACGGATCTCCCGGATTATTCATCAGTCCGGCAATCGCCTTGCCAGCATCCACCACAGATCCACCTCCCATGGCAATCACCCAATCACAACCGGCAGACTTCGCTTTTTCAAGCCCCTCCATCACATAATCCACCGTCGGTTCACCAGAAACAGGAAAAAGAATCACCGTTTGCCCAGCGTCAGATAATCGCTCCATGACCGGAGCCAGTCGGTCTGGATCTGACCCTGTCACGAAAAGAGGTTTTCGCCCAAACGAATTGGTTAAAGATCCGATCTGCCTGAGCACGCCCCGACCGAAAACCACTTTGTTGGATGTCGCAAACTCAAACTTCATCGGCATAACCGTATTTCACACTATACCTGGGCTCCGCCATCATGGATTCCACAGTTTCTCTCCACTTTTTATAATGCGCAGTCTCTTTGTGAGCGGAGGGAGCTTCTGGAGTTTTATAGATTTCTTCTAAAATAAATCGACACGGATCCGCTTGTTCCTGGAACAATTCAAATCTGGCGATTCCAGGCTCTTGCCGGCTATTTGCTGCATTTTCCAAAGTAGCCGACTTGAATGCCTCCACTTGATCGGGCTTCACGCGCACGTAAACCAAGACAATTAACATGTCTCTAGAATATCGGACTCAACAAAATTTGACACCCAAGAAATTAATTGTGTGAGATTGCGAGCAAATTTTTTTGACACCCAAATTCTTAAACTTCAGAAAGCCTGGAAACCAGCCACTTCAACTTACCTCGATCCGTCTTTTCGGTCTCAGTCACCGGCCGCATCGTAATCCGAAAATCATCCGCACCTAATTTTTCCTGAATGCGGCTGAGAATCTCCGGTTCTCGCGATGGGTCAAAACCAGGTCCTGGAACATACCGGAATTCAGCCACACCTGGCTGGTCTTGATAAAATTGAACAGCATAGAGGTTCTCAAAAATCCGGTCGTGCATGTTAAATGCAGTGAGGGATATTTTTCTTCCAGTGGCGCTGACCAGAAATTCCTGACCTCTGCCAGCAAACTCAAGAGCTGTATCCCAGGGAAACTCCAATTCAACACCCGAGTCGCTTTTTACAATGCGGGCATAATCCCCAGTTCGATAGCGAATCAAGGGCATTGCCATATTATGAAACGATGTTCCAATGATTTCGCATAAGCCATCCTCGTTAGGTTCGCTGAACTCGACATACCCGTAAGTTGGAAAAAAATAGAACAAATCCGATAAAGCTCCTTCGCCTGACAATACCACTCGCTCGGAATGCCCATACCAACGATAAACACGACACCCAAAAACTTTTTCCAATAATTTCTTTTGCGGGTTCGTCAACCATTCAGATCCACACAACATCCCTTTCAACGACGTCCTCCAGGATTGTCCATGGGACTCCAGGTATTCAGCCATTTGTAGAGCAGCTGAAGGGTAAGCATGTAACAGATCCGGTTGGAAATTTTCGATTGCTTCCAAATACTCCGCCATCCGGTCCGAAGTAAGATGGTACGATGATAACATCAACCAGTTTCTGGTGTAATCATGTGACAAGATTTTGCCAGTAGATTTGGAACTCGTCACATGACCTCGAATCACTGCCAACCGCGCGCCATCAAAGAATCCCGCGCGTTTCCACATCGATTCCAGAAACGCCTGTTCCTTGGGGCGACTCACACCTTTCTGCAAATAAAATCCTACGGGAGCGCCAGTGGACCCCCCAGTTGTTATATGAAGCCGCTGAGATGCAGGAATGGCGTCTGATGCCAAATCCGAAAGATTGTCCTGGATGTCCTTCTTTTCCAGTAATGGGATCGCTCGGATCTCTTCCGGGGTAGTCAGGAATTCAGGTTGAAATTTCGCTTCAGCAAATCTCTTTTGATAGAAAGGACAATGCGCGTTGGCATGATGCAGAGTTTTTCTCAACTCTCTCAGCTGATAGTTTTGAATCTCTTCTGCATCCCATTCCTCTGAACGCTCAATCAACCTTCTGAATTCACTGTACGCTTTGCCCAACCTGACACTGGACGGCAACCATCGATAGGTCGTCCCGACAAATCGCCTGAAACCTTCGGGCGCTTTTTCATAAATCCTTAACAGCGGATATAATCGATCCTCTAAACTCATGGCAATCCATCCCTGTCTCTGCGTTATTCAGCAATTGATCGTTCCTGTTTTTCAATGGCTCCCACCCAACCAAAGTGCGGTTTGTAATCACAGACATCATCCATCTGACTAACACTGCCCTGCCAGGGTTCATGGTTCGATTCGACTTGAATGGATTCCGGGTCGAACGGAGCAAAGTTCAGATGATTCATCTGAAATACATAATTCAACATCCGAATTCGCTTCCAATCAAACCCCATGACCGTCGCCGCCACCATATCCACTGAAGCAGGATGTGTCCCGGCGATGATGACGCCAGTTGGCTTCGGATCGGGAGCCATCGGACCATTCCCATCTCCTCCTACAATTCCATCCACGACAGCCAGGTATCTCAATGGCTGAGTTCTGCGTCGTCCCTGCCCATCAAAAAAAAGCAGACACTTGTTCAAATCCAAAACCATTCTCCAACAAGTATCATTGCCACTCCAATTCCCTGACCGAACTACTTTTTGGGTGTCACCAAAATAAAGTCGTCCCAGTTTCTTCAGCGGCACGAATAACAACGACAATGAAGGTCGATTCTTTAGCCAGCGTTTCGCTGTCCCCATCCAACGATTTTCCAACTTAGCCTTGGTCGTGGCTTTTGGAAACTGATCTCCCCCGTCTTCGGGCGCTCCTTCTGTATGATGTGGCAACCAGTTTTTGTTCGCATTGATCCCAACCAGATTTTTTAACGCGCAGGTTAAACCCACTTTCTTATGAGTCTTTAACTTTGGCAGATTGATCAATACGTCCGCATCCATAGGAGTCCGGCAAAGCATGTACTCATGTCGTTCCCCTTGATGCACGGAATTCGTCTCATCCATATCGTATGACGCTCCGTACAATTTCCCTTGCCCAGCGAAACCAACAAACTCACTGGCTTCATTCAATTTGACATGGGTTGAGCCCAACGGATCCCCCGTCAACTTGGTTTTTGAAACCGTCACTCCATCCACTGCATGCCATTCCTCCGGACGCAAATCCAGTAGTTCGATCGAAACATCCGGATAAGCTTCAGTCAGTCGTTGAATCATTGCCTCCAATTGGCAATACTCGCGAATCTTCCTGAATGAAGAATCGGTTTGCGGAGCGTCGCAAATGACTATAGATCCTGAGCCCCGAAGCTTTGGCACAACCCAGCGGCAAACTGCCTCTATCACAGCTGGATGTGTTACGACATATTCCCAGTGATGTTCATCATGAAATCTTTCATCCGATTCCTTCACCCAATTCGGCTTCATGACCACACGATCACCGGGTTGGATAAAATCTTCACTCAAAGCCAATTGATCCAACGCATCTCGAACCAGTCGCTGAACAGCTTCACGATCTTCATAGCTCGGTTGACCACGAAAAGCGGCAACCTTTCCAGATGGGTAATTCAATGACTCTGAGTTCATATTCAATTCAATGTTCTAACTCCAGACTCAGCATCGCCCGCTTCACATTCTGGATGTAGATTTCTTTGGAATAATGATTCAGGAAACGGGTTCGATTATTTCTAAAAATTTCTTTAGGTTGTTGAATCGCTTTCTCAATAGCACAAGCCAATCCTTCAACATCTCTTGGCTTAACGAGCAAAATCGTATCTTCCTGATAAATGTCAGGAACCGCTCTCCAATATGTTGTTATGGTCGGCAATCCATACCCTAACGCTTCCAGCAAACATAAAGGGTGTCCTTCCATCGCATAATAAGTCGGGAAAATAAACAGGTCGTTTTCCCTGAACAAACGATCCTTCTTCTCGTCATAGGCAAAGCCAACGTATTTTACCATGCGATCCGTCTCAGCTTTCTTTCCGTTCGAACTGAATTGATAACCTTCAGATGCTACCAATGAATCAAAACGCTTTTTTTCAGAGTCCTGATAAAACTTGCCTGCAACCGTCAATCGAGCCTTGAATCCGTGATTTGTTTCAGCTTCCTGGATTTTTTCATTATAAATCCGAACCGCCTCCATCGCATCAAACAATCCCTTTTCACTATAACAAAGACTCAAATATAAAATGTTAATCTCTCCTATGCGCTGAGTATCTCGGGCCCTGTCTGATGCTTTGGCAAGCTGATTGATTGAATCCCATTTTTGCTCTCTTTTCGGAAGTAAGGTTTGCTCAAAATCCGGACACGGATCTGGAACTCCATTCGGTGTAGTGACAATCCGTTTGGGGCGTAAGAGTGAAATATCAGTATTGTAGAAATCACTCAGGGCCAAACAGAGGTCAATTTTCTGGAATAACGAATTGGAAACCCATCTTTCTATTGGGTTGGATTGATTCTGAACCCATTCTCCTAATCCCACTGCTTGAAAGTGATAGATGACTTTTGAATAGAAAGGCCGGCATGCTGCCATAACGATCCAATCTCTATAGACCGCCGCTTTCAATCCTGGAGCTGGAACGTAATAAAAATTTTTGACACCGTATCGAAACCGGATCCATAGCGCTTTCAATACGTATTTGAAAATCCGAAATAATTTCTTCAATTGAAAACCGCCGATCTCGTCAACATCGTCGGAGAACCTGGCGTCCACATGGAACACCTGGATTTTGTCTGAATTGGATCCGCCTTGCACAAAGTCTGCCTGCAGTCCATCAATCAGTGTTTTCACCGCAATGCTCTGCCCGTGGTACGGAGGAGGAATGTGGGCAAAAAAGCAGATCTTCATATTGAAAAAGCTACAAACAAAGCAAGCGACAAGTCCTGTGAAGGAAATGTCGCTTGAAAAGCAATAAATATCAGGAGTCGTTAATATTCCCTGATTCGGTAGCTGAAATTAGAGTCCTTTTTCCATCATATATTTCAGCAAATCAACGACACGGTTACTGTAACCCCATTCGTTGTCGTACCAGCTGACGAGCTTGAAGAATTTGGAATTTAACTCAATTCCTGAACCTTCGTCATAAATAGAGGAAGAAGCACAGTGAATGAAGTCAGAGCTGACTACTTGGTCAGTTGTTGTTTCCAGAATACCTTTCAAATAAGTTTCGCTGGCGTTTTTCAAAGCTGCAGAAATCTCTGCATAGCTGGTTTCTTTGACCGTTTTTACAGTCAGATCCACACATGAAACCGTTGGAGTTGGAACACGGAAAGCCATTCCGGTTAGTTTTCCTTTCACTTCTGGAATGACCAATCCGACAGCTTTCGCCGCTCCGGTCGCTGAAGGAATAATGTTGATTGCCGCTGTACGTCCACCTTTCCAATCTTTTCGACTAGGTCCATCCACAGTCTTTTGAGTAGCTGTGTAGGCGTGGATAGTAGTCATCAGACCTTCATCAATTCCGAATCCTTCTTTCAATAACACGTGCACCAAAGGCGCCAGACAGTTGGTGGTACAGGAAGCGTTTGAGATCACATTGTGAGATGATGGGTCGTACTTTTCATGATTCACACCCATCACCACAGTGATATCTTCATTCTTTGCTGGAGCGGAAATAATCACTTTCTTGGCTCCGGCTTCCAAGTGCCCTTTTGCAACGGTTCCATCCGTAAACAAGCCTGTACATTCCAGAACAACATCCACTCCCAGGTCTTTCCAAGGAAGATCAGCTGGATTCCGGGCGCTCACAAGTTGAATGTCTTTTCCATTGACTACCAGCACATCGTCTGAGTCTTTGTCAGGGGATGATTTTTTAGAATCGACAGTTCCGTCGAAACGTCCCTGAGTAGAATCGTATTTAACCAGGTAGGCCAGGTTATCAGTTGGGACGATATCACCAACTGCAACAACTTCGACATCATTTCCCAGCAGTCCTTGCTCCGCGATAGCGCGGAACACCAATCGGCCAATCCGGCCAAATCCGTTAATAGCGACTTTTACAGCCATAAATATTGGTTATTTCTCGAGTATCAGTAATGAATCCTTGTTCTATCAAAGAATCGAATTTGCTTGAACGGGTTTCTTTCGTCAACTAAAAACCAACGTCCCCATTTCATACAAAAACGAACCGTATCAAGAAAAACTTGATACGGTTCGTGATAAAATACTTAGTCAGATTGAATTAGTAATGCTTTAACGAAAACATACTAACAATCAAACAGCGCCGTATTCGTCTTCATCAGGAGTTTCGACAGGTGTCGAATCAACATTAACCCGATTGTCGTCGATGCTGTCGACGGAAGTATCAACATCAGCTCCGACTTCAGTTTCAACTACTGTGTCAATGTTAGTAGGATCATTCGCAGCGGCTGAAACGATCGCATTAGCTTTAGTTGCATCGCCTTCTGTGCCAGTCAGTTTCTGAATAGTTTTGACCTTTTCAGCATCTGTCAGAGCAGGGTTGGTAGCTGTTTGAGCAACAAGTTCTTTAACTTTAGCTTTAACAGCATTGGAAGCTGTAGTTTGCGTCACAGATAATTCAGTTTCATCTAATTGCACCGCTGTAGGATTGCTTTCAACTGATGTTCCTGTGAGAGCATTTGCAACAGTCACTTCTTGACCGCCGATAGTGACAGGATCACCTTTAGCGAGATTACGAACGTCTTCCAACTTGACGTTTCCACTGTTCAAAATGGTTGTCAAATTCTCTGTGACCTTAGCGCGATCTTCAGCTGGGGCTTTATTGATAATCTCATTCAAGATTGTCACAGCTTCAGCCTGAGCGACAGTTTGCTGGCTCAAGAAACCTTGAGGAGCCAAACTAGCAGAAAACAGCGCAAAGTTAGCGAAGAAATCTGATGAAACCTGAACATCCTGGTTGATGTATTCAAATCCAGTTTGCAACTCTTGAGACAAACCACGTGCAACTTGTGGCTCAATTTGAGAAACCAGATAAGCGATCTGCAACTCACGATCAGGCACAAAGTCAGAAACTGTGCGTGCAACCCTCAAAGCTTTAGAAGGATTTTGCTTTGCAATCGCAGCAGCAACCAAGTGAGATTTACTTGGCGCTGAAACAGCTGCTGCTTGAGCGATACTTGTAGAGTACTCAGGCGCAAGCTTAGCTCCCTCGGCAGCCAAATCAGCAGCCAGCGTTGGATATTGAGATGCCAAGGCAGAAATAGTGGACGGCAACAATGAGTGACTGCGGTCAGCGACAAGTTTCAACAGTGAAACTGCCAAATCTTTCTGCAACTCTTTATCAGCTGCTTGTACCAGGCTCAGTACTTTGCCAGGCGTTTCAGTCCGACGGACTTTGGTGATTTCTGCTTTGTAGGTCTCGAGATTCGGGACCACACCAGCATAAGCTGTTGTCAGCAGCGATACTCCCAGTAAGGAAGTGATAACTAACTTGTTCATTTTCATAATCATACCGATATACAGGTTCGGCGAAGTTTTTTAATCTTCCCGATGAATCCTCTCCAAAACTCAGTTCTAAGTAGACATTAATTTGGATTGAAGTCAATGGCAAACTCAGTTTTTTTTGAATTCTACTAGCTAAAATACGCCCACTCCATCCCCCCGGAGTCTGCTTCGACGTAATTTTGTTTCAACCTCAGAAATCTAAACAAACTGAGTTGGACATGCTCAATATTCTAAATATTCGTTTCCAAACCAATATTACAATACATAATCAATAACATCAGGAAACTATAATTGTCGACGAAAAGTTGAAGAATTTATTCGACACCCAAATCACTTCTTTTCAAATTTCCCAAGTCCGTGGCAAGTTTCGATCACTATGAAGCTCAAATCTGGTCATCATCTGGCTTATTGCACCAATGTGCACCGAGGCGAAAACTGGAGCCAAACTCTCCGGTCTCTGGAAGATTACACTCTCAAAGTCAAATCTCAGTCTATTTCTGATCCCACCCAACCCTACGCCATCGGACTCCGCTTGAGCGCTGCGGCCGCCAGCGAATTGTTGGCATCCTCGGGTCAAGAACTTGACCTTTTCCAGCGCTGGCTGGACCAAAATAATTGCTATCTGTTCACCATAAACGGATTCCCTTTCGGACAATTTCACGGAGTTCGCGTCAAAGAACAAGTTTATGCGCCGGACTGGACCACTCCTGATCGCCTAAAATACACAGAAAACCTTTTTCAAATCATCGACCACCTCGCCCCAAAAGATATCCCTGTCAGCGTCAGCACACTTCCAGGGTCGTTCAAAGAATTCATCCACTCCAAAGACCAGGAAAAATTAATATTCTCCCATGTATGGAAGCTGGTCGACTTTTTGGAAGAATTGCAGCAGAAATCGGGGCGGGCAGACTTCTCTCTCGGATTGGAACCAGAGCCACTAGGATGGTTTGAAAACACAAAGGAAACGGTCCGGTTTTTTGATCGCCTCCAGAACCATCGTCCAGGTGATGAGCGCTGGAAATCTTTCATCGGTGTGAATTACGATACCTGCCATTTCGCTGTAGAATACGAAAACGCTTCTGAATCTCTGGCTCTCTTTCATTCTCTGGGAATCCGCATCAGTAAAATCCACCTCAGTTCCGCTTTCAAACTCCATCCTGGCCCGGAAGTCCTTGAACGCCTAAGCGCGTTTTCCGAAGACACCTACCTGCATCAGGTCATTGCACGCAACCAGGCAGGCGAGTTATCTCGCTTTAAAGATCTTCAGCCGGCTCTGGATTCCAAAGAGGCCAGAAAAGCCTTGGAGTGGCGGGTCCATTTTCACATTCCATTGCACAGCCCTGGTTGTGACGGACTCATTCCTACAGCGGATCACACCTTGGATACGTTGGATTTCCTGGCTGCGAATCCTGACATCTGTCAGCACCTTGAAATGGAAACGTACACCTGGGAGGTGATGCCGGATTCTTTGAAATCTTCAACAGTTACGGATCAGTTGGCAAAAGAGTACCAATGGACGCTGTCCGAGCTGAACAAAAGGGGGATGCTCTGAAGCAGATAAATCCTAATCACTCTCAAACAACAGCTCCTGATTCATAATAGATTTAGATCAGATGACTTTAAGCTCTGTCGACGCCAGCAAAGAAGATTCTACGACCAAAAGCAAACTCCACGCTTTTCTGATTCTGGGCAGAATGTCGAATCTGCCCACGGTCTGGTCCAATGTAACTTTGGCCTGGATTCTTACCGGAGCCCAAAGTTTCGGAGCTTTGGCAGCTTTGCTGATTTCGGGATCTTTGATGTACACCGGCGGGATGTTCCTGAATGATTTTTTCGATGCTGAGTTTGACAAGGCGCATCGTCCGGAACGCCCCATTCCCTCAGGCCAATTCTCTTTGTTGGAAGTGGGAGTCTGGGGAGGTTCCATGATGTCGGCCGGCTGGCTGCTGATTTTATTCCAAGGATTTA
>JAUIHU010000093.1 GCA_030432175.1 Verrucomicrobiia bacterium
AATAAAACTCTGGAGTACATGGCGTTCGGCAAGCCTCAGGTATTGTTCGACATTGTGGAAGGGCGGGCCTCAGCCCGGGAAGCGGGTGTGTATGTCAAAGAAAACTCCCCCGAAAAATTCGCCGAAGCTATATCTGATCTTCTGGATGATCCTGACAAAAGGACTCGCATGGGAGCATTCGGCAAGAAACGTCTTTTCGAGGAACTCAACTGGGAAAAGTCTGTCGCCAATCTGGTTGGAGCCTATGACCGCCTGACAAACTCCTGAAGCCCTGTGCAGGATGTTAGGGTATGATTTCCAACTCCAAAAGAAAGGAGCTGAAAGTCCTGAAACATCAGAACATTCAGCTCCACTCTGAAAATTCCTGATTCCTGATTCCTAATTCCTAATTCCTAATTCCTAATTCCTAATTTTCACTTCAATCCATCTTCCCGCTCGCCCACAGCATCCCGCGAGTGACCATGTCCAGGAAGACCGGATCCTGAAAAGTAGCGTCGGAATGTCCGTATGTGGTTCCAAACACTTTGGCTTTCCCATAAGTATTGGTCCAGATCACCACTTGTTCTTCATCAGATCGCTCACTGATTGATACAGCCAGTGGAACAGTGTTTGGCCAGACTTTTTTAACGATGTACAACTCATCTTTCGGGGTAACCCAATCCTTTGGAAAATCCTTCATCACCGGATGATCCTCAGCGACCACCTTCACCGGATAATTGCTCTGATGTTCGTGATGTCGACTGGTCACTCCCAGGAACTCTCTCCAGTCATCAATTTCTGCATCCCGATAAGTATGCATCGCACAATGAATGACAACCGCCGGAGCCCCATCATGGTGCGCTTGAGTGATACTTCGGATGTAATCCTCATCCTTGGTACTGGCAAAACATTCATTATGAACCACAACATCGTAAGGCTTCGCCCAGTCTGGATCATCATACAAAGAAATCTGAGCCGAAGTGCCACGCCCACCCTCGCTGACAACGGTCCAGTCAATATTCGCCCACATACTGGATCGCTCCTTCAGCGATTTGGTCTGCAACGGATAATTGTGACAGCATCCACTAGTCACCAGCAATGCCTTCAGACAAGGTTTGTCCGCTGCAGCTTCAGAGGCTTCTTCCGCGGCGCCCTGAAATCCAAACACAAAAATTCCAGCCAGAGCTGCGGCAACCCGCAAACCCAGAGGACACTTTAGTTTCATTGGGAATAACATTTTCACAGCCTAGAAGAACCGAGCGCCGCATTCAATCTCATTTCTCGCACACAGCGTCCATCGTGTGTTATTAGAAGAGGGTGGCTCATTGCAGTTCAGCCCACTTCAAATCCTGGCTCCACTCGCCGAGCTGGGGCTCAGCGTTCCCAGGAGAGCCATCCTACTTGAATCATACCCAGAGCCCATCAACTACGCAGATCTTAAGAATCCTCATCAATCCCCAAGTCCGGAACCCGAATCGTATCCGCCTCGCTCAACCCCGAAACCACTTCCACAAAGATCCCATCCGAAATTCCCGTCTCCACTTTTCGCTCTTGCAAATCATCCGGACTCTCTACGCCTCCTTCGGGAACGATCCACGCCACCGCATGGTCGTCCCGAAATTCCAACCAACCTTCTTCCACGGCCAGGATATCCTGTTTCTCTTCCATCACCACCTCAGCTGTAGCGCTGTAGCCGGACCGAATAAACAGGTCCGGTTTCAATTCCAATCGCGCTTCAATCTCAAACCTCACCCGTCCTTCATCATCCAAAGCCTTTGGAGAGATGAACTCCAGTTTCGCTTCAAACGCCTCTCCCGGCAGCGCGCCAACATTCACCTGCATTTTCATTCCTTCCCGCAAACGACCAGTATCCGCTTCTTCCACGACGCCTTTGAAAATCATTTCGTTCATGTCAGCGAGCGTGAAAATGGTGGTGCCTTCATTAAATGTATTACTCTCAATAACAAAATCACCTTGCTCTACAGGGCGATCCAAAATCATCCCATCCGCCGTGGCTACAACAATGGTCGAGGTGTTGTCGATCTTCTCCGTCATGCCGGCCAGGATCAGGTCCAGGTTATTGCGTGCCGTATCCAGGTCGGCCATGGCGATTTCGTAATTCAGCTGAGCGTCATCCAATTCCGCCTGTGAAATGATTTTCTGCTCAAATAATTCCTCCTGCCTCGAAAGGTTGTCCTTGGAGTTTTTCATTCGCAATTCGGCCTTTCGCAAATCCGCCTCCGCCCGGTTGACTTCCTTTGGATCGGCCAGGAGTTTGATCTTCGCCAGTTCAGTTCCTTCCTTCACCATGGCTCCGGGCTGCACATAAATGGATTCAACCACACCCGATACCTGTGATTTCACACTGATCTCTTTCCTCGGCACAATAAATCCAGTCGCCAATGTTTTTACGGCTATGTCCGTTCGAACCGGTGATACGATTTCAAACTCCGCGACTTCCGGACTCGACTCCGCCTGCAGGAAACGCAACGACCCCAAAACTGCGGCCACCACCACAATCAACCCTAATACAATGACAATCGTCTTTTTCATTTTCTTTAAATCCAAAAAATCTTCACGTTCATCTGCGCGTTTTATTTATTCGTACCTCAAAGCTTCAATCGGCTTGATCGACACCGCCAGTTTCGCTGGCAAATATCCAGCCGCCACACCCGCTGCCATAATTACCAGACACGCCAGTCCGGCAATCGACAAATCCACCGAAGGGTTCTGAAAGAAATCGGTTTCCAGTCCAGAGTTCCGCACAATCGACAACAACCCGACTCCAGCAATCAATCCGCTGTACCCTGCGACACCAGTGATCAATAGCGCTTCTTTCAAAATCATGGACAGGATCGTGAATGGCGTGGCGCCGATTGCCTTGCGAACTCCGATTTCCTTCCGTCGCTCTTTCACGGTGACCAGCATCACATTGCTCACCCCGACAATCCCCGCAAACAACGTCCCCATTCCGACAATGTAAATAAAAACATTGATTCCCTGATACAATGATTGCACCCGTTGAAACTCTTCTATGTTGGCCCGCACATACAAAGCAGAGCTATCCTCCGGATCAAACCGCCGAATCTTGCTGAGTTGTTGAATAATTTGCTGCTCCACTTCTTCCCAGGGATAGCCTTCGTGGGTGGTGAGCGCAATCGTGCGAAAATAAGGGCTCGGATCAAACACCTCGTTGACAGTTGTGACCGGAAGAAAGATGCGTCGCAGTTCTCGATCCCCACCAATGTCCTTAAACGTTCCGATGATTTTAAACGGCACACCAGCGATTTGGATGTATTTCCCAATGGGATCCAATTTCTGCACCTCGGGATCTGCAGCGTTCTTGAAGAGCACATTGATGATTTCTGCGCCGACCAACGCCACTCTTCGCCGCTCATCAAGATCTTTCTGATTCAGATAACGCCCTTCGGTCAGGATCGTCTTTTCGATATAGGCATAATCCGGAAGGACACCACGAACATCAAACGTGCCCTGTTCAGCTCCGAAATTCACGCGCGTGTCGTAGTCCACTCGTTTTCTGGGAGTAATGATATCAATCGCAGGGACAGCCCGCTTTAATGCTTCCAGGTGCTCCATGGTGAACTGGATCCGACGACCCGGCTTGAGTCCTTTGTAGGGTTTCGAAGTGCGACTGCCGTAGATGAACACACTGTTCACAGCATCGTCCTTGAACATCCCCATCGCCCCATTCTTCATCGCAGCGCCCGAGCCGAGCAGCGCCACCAACATGAATATTCCCCAGAAAACTCCAAAAGCAGTAAGAATGGTTCGGGTTTTGTGTCGCCAGATGCTTTGGGCAACTTCTCTCCAGTGGTCCAGGTCCATGATCAGCTCAGAATTTGAAATCTAAAGGTTGGTGTCAGGTTGATATAGTGGAAAAAGAAAATCATTTGGACTCCGAACCTGCCAGTTGGGGCGCAGCGTCGGGTTTGGGCTTGGTGGGAGATCCGAAAGAGGATTCCTTTTCATAACGGATATCTTCGACGATTTTGCCATCGCTTAAATGAACCAGGCGATCGGTACGTTGAGCAATGTCCTCTTCGTGTGTCACGATGACGAGAGTTTTTCCCTGTTGGTGAATGGAAGAAAACAAATCCATGACCTCATGGGAAGTGTGGCTGTCGAGGTTACCAGTTGGTTCATCCGCAAAAACCACTTGAGGCTCAGTGACCAACGCTCTAGCGATAGCCACCCGCTGTTTTTGTCCACCAGATAACTCCGCTGGAAAGTGATCAGCGCGTTCAGTCATCCCCACTCGATCCAGAGCTTCCATCGCCATGTCCTTTCGAAATCGTCGGGGTGTTTTCTTGTATTGCAGTGGCAAAGCAACATTTTCCCAGGCGCGTTTGAATGGAATCAGGTTGAATGATTGAAAGACAAACCCAAGGAACTGGTTGCGGTAACGGGCAGCTTGCGCTTCTGAAAGGGATTTCATCAGGTTGCCAGCAAGCAGGTATTCCCCGGAATCATAATCATCCAGCAATCCCAATATGTTCAGCAAAGTTGATTTTCCGGATCCGGATGCGCCCATAATAGAAACAAACTCACCTTCCTGGATGGTCAGCTGAAAATGCTCCAGCACTACCAGGGAATGAGTTCCCAGCGGGTAAGATTTCCGAATGTTTTTGAGTTCAATCATTCCTGATACTGATCATTGACCAGCGATTTAAGATTCATAGCTTCAAGCTGTTGATACATCTTAAGGACAAGGTTCAGAGTTAAACGCGATTGGCCGCTTTTTCAACAAAAACTACGCTTACGTATCAAATCAAGAAATGATGCAGTGACGTAGTCGAAATACTGAAAACCCCTGCTGCGAGTAGCTCTACACACAGCTTCAATTTTTAATTCCTAATTTTTAATTTTTAATTCTCACCCCGGCGCTACAGGATGTCGGATAAATATCATGTCCCAAAATCAACCTGTTTTCAGCCTGACTGGCCTTTCTGCGGCGACTTTCACTCCGTTTACACAAGACGGCGACCTGAATCTGGATGTCATCGAAGCGTACGCTGCTCATCTGATCGCCAACCAGGTCGGATCCATATTTGTCACAGGAACCACCGGTGAAGGTTTATCCCTGACATTCGATGAACGCAAACAACTGACCCAACGCTGGGCGGAAGTCTGCCGGGGCAGCGCATTGAAAATCGTAGCTCACGTAGGCAGCTTAAACTTGGCGCAAGCTCAAGAACTGGCCGTTCATGCAGAGCAGGCTGGCGTCGACGCAATTTCAGTGATTCCCCCTTTCTATTACAAACCAGACTCAGTGGATACCTGCGTCGCCTGCTGCGAAAGCGTCACCCGTTACGCACCGAAAACACCCTTCTACCTGTACCACATCCCTTCCTGGACTCATGTGACTTTTTCCGCGCCAGAGTTTTTGCAGTTGGCGGCCAGCCGAATTCCTACTTTGTGCGGAATTAAATACAGTCACATGGACCTGATGGAGTTGCAGGTCCTGCTCTCAGAGCCATTCAAAAAATGGGATATTCTTTTTGGTTGCGATGACGCCTTGCTGCCAGCGATGTCGTTAGGAGTGACAGGCGCGATCGGAAGCACTTACAACTTCGCCGCTCCAATCTACCTGAAAGTGATCGACGCTTTTAAAAAAGGAGACCTCAACGAAGCTCAAGCCTGGCAGTTGAAATCCGTCCGCCTGATTCAGACTTTAAGCAAGTACGGCTTCCTCCCGGCAGCAAAACATTTGATGAATCACGTCAATGTCCCATGCGGCCCAGCTCGTTTACCTCTGCGAATCCTTGAAAAGGAAACTATCCAGAAACTGGATGCTGAACTGGACTCCCTGGGCGCGCTGGACTGGTGTCAGCTCTGAAAAATATATACACCCCTCTTTGGACTGTGATGAACTATGCCTGATTCCCCGGACACGATTGCGCAAGGGTTCCGACAAATCCTGCTGGAGGATCTGATCCCGTTCTGGTTTCCAAGAAGTGTCGATGAGCGGCACGGAGGATTTTTCAGTGGATTTGATCGGACCGGGACGCTGATCGACACGGACAAATCTGTTTGGGCGCAGGGGCGAATGAGTTGGGCATTGGTAAAAATGTTTCAAACGCTGGAGCCGAGGCAGGAATGGTTGAAGTGGGCAGGAGCTGGGGTTGATTTTATTGAATCCAGGTGTGTGGACCGCGACGGGCGTTTATTTTTTCATGTGACAGAAGACGGGCGACCCATTCGAAAACGGCGTTATGCTTTTTCGGAATCTTTTGCTGCGATCGCTCACGCAGCGCTGTTTGCCTGCGTTGGAAAGGAGTTCCATCAACGGCGCGCTCTGGAGTTGTTCCGACAATTCACACGTTGGAGTTTTGAGCCCGGCCTGGCCGAACCCAAGTTCTGCGAAACCCGACCGATGATGGGAATGGGCCCTCGCATGATCACCATCGTTACTGCGCGAGAATTGTTGAATGATTTAGGAGAATCTCTGTCCGCTGAGGAGCGCGGGGAACTGGATGCCTGGATCACTCAGTGTGTGGACGAGATTGAGCGTTGGTTTGTAAAGCCGGAATTGGAAGTTGTTATGGAAACCGTTGGAGCTAACGGAGAGATCCTGGACCACTTTGATGGGCGATTGCTGAATCCGGGCCACGCTATCGAAGGCGCCTGGTTTATTCTATGGGAAGGCTGGATGCGTCAACGAGAAGACTGGGTTCAGTTGGGATTAAAAATGCTGGACTGGATGTGGGCTCGGGGTTGGGACCAGGAACATGGCGGGCTTTTATATTACACCGATGTCTATGGGAAACCGATTCAGGAGTATTGGCATGAAATGAAATTCTGGTGGCCACACAATGAAACAATGATTGCCACCCATCTGGCCTGGAAACTGACCGGCGCTGAGAAATACGCCAACTGGTTTCGGCAAGTTCATGACTGGAGCTTTCGACGCTTTGCGGATCTGGAGCATGGAGAATGGTTTGGGTACCTGCGCCGAGACGGATCGGTATCCAGTTCATTGAAGGGCAATCTCTGGAAAAGCTTCTTTCATTTACCGCGCAGTTTGTGGTTTTGTTGGAAGTTGAGCGGAATGTCATCAGACAACAATCGGGTTGGATAAATTAACATTTACGATATAGGCCTATGAAAAGCTTCAATTTACTGACGACTCTCGCAGTGGGAATGGCGCTGACATTATCCATATCCATCAACGGGCAGGATGCCAGCCCCAGAGGAATCAAGATTGAACCAGTTTCAGCGGCTCCCAAGGGAGGTTCAGCAGGGCTTTTCGTTGGTGTGAATGAGTTTGATGAGCCCACGGTGGCCCCACTGAGATTTGCCGTGAATGATGCCATTGCGCAGGCAGATCTTTTCGTCAACGAATTAAAACTGATTCAGGCAAACAATTGCTGGCTGGCGCTCTCTGGATCTCCTGAAATTGGTTCTCCATGGGAAGATAAACTGAATTCGTTGAAGGCGGGTGGAATTCAGGTTATTTCCGCCACCAAGATTTCGGTCCTGAGGCAATTACGCTTGATAAGTCGCATTGCGGACCGCCCGGAGGAGTTGCTCATTGTTTCTATCAGCGCGCATGGATTTGAGGAATCGGGAGATCCCTACGCATTGGGAAGAGACGGGTTGCTGGGTCCGGTGCTGCTTCCGGAAACAGGTATCAGCTTGAGAGCTGTAGAGGGGCTCATGGATCAAAGTCTGGCTCAGAAGCGTTTACTGATATTGGATGCGTGCCGTGAGCGCCCTACTCGTGGATCGAGGTCGATTGGAAGCGGAGCGGCTTCGGCAGCTTTTCGTGAAGCTTTTGCCGAAGCCACAGGTCGAGCCGTTCTGGCTTCTTGTGACGCCGGTCAATCCAGCTTTGAAGATCCAAGACTGGGTCATGGAGTTTTTACTTATCACCTGATCGCGGGATTGCGAGGGGAAGCAAATCCGGACGGATCATTCCTGACCCTGGGTGGAGTGAGTGATTATGTTTCTCAGTCAGTGGAAAGCTGGGTTCGCAAAAACCGACCTGAGCTACCTCGTCCTCAATGGCAGCGACCGTGGTTTAAAGGTCCTAATGATGCCAGATCAATTCCATTGGCTCTTGCGACTCCAACTGCGGTTGCTGTTGTTGAACCCAAAGTGCAAATTGCTATCGAAACACCAGCGTCGCAACTGACAGAAGAAGAGATTCTGGATATTCGAAAACGACTCGCAATGTCCTACTTACAGGACGCGATTGGTTTTGGATTGGAAAATCGCGTTCCTTCTGAAGTCTATGATCGCGTCGGAGTTTTGATGTCAATTCTGGAAGGGTCACTGGCGGAAGTTTTGATTGAGAAATTAGAGGTTCTTAAAGACAATACTCCTGAGAATCGAAAGGCGTTTATGGATGCCTGGAATCGCAATTCAGAGACTCCCACCAAATCTCTAAATCTGGAGATTGCCTCTGAAGCCGGATCTGAAAGCAGTTCCCTGCCAGCTAAATCAGTTCCTGATTTTAATTCGGAAGTATTACTAGCCAACACACAACCCGAAACTACTGAGACAAGTCCGATTCGTCGGGATGAGACTTGGATTTCGATTGATGAATCTTCAGTTCCGGCGCTCGGAGAAGACTTTGAAATTCCTGAATTAGGATTGAAAATGATCTGGGTTCCATCGGGAGAATTCACCATGGGCACAAAGGTTTCCGCAATGGTCCGTCGTGATGAATACCCCCATAAAGTTAACATCTCACAAGGCTTCTGGCTTAGCGCTACTGAAGTGACCGCAGGTCAGTGGGAGCGCATTCTGAATGACCAGATATTAAATGGGCCTGAAGCTGAATTGGCTAAAAGCGGAATCAGTTGGGAACAGGCCATGAACTTTTGCAACAAATTATTCGGCCGAGAAATGGTAGAGGGAAGGATCCCTGGAAATTATTTTTACACATTACCAACTGAAGCCGAGTGGGAATACGCTTGTCGTGCTGGAACCACAACTCTTTGGCCGATTGGAGGCACAGCGGGAATCAGTGGCGCGACTTTAAACCAATATGCATGGTACCAGTATTCGTCTGGCAAAAAAGTTAATCCAGTTGGATTGAAGTTACCTAATGACTGGGGTTTTTATGATATGTTAGGTAATGTGCGTGAGTATTGCTGGGATGATTACGGAACTTATCCCAGCAAAGCAACCGATCAACTTTATGTATCCAAAAAGTCGCGCTCAGAAAAAGTCGCGCGCGGTGGTTCTTATGAAGATCCTCCTTCCACTTGTCGCTCCGCAGCCAGAACACGGATCAAGCGCAATGAGATAAAAGGTGATTTTTACGGATTCCGTGTCGCTCTCAGCGCTATACCACGACCATCCCAATAATATTAATTATTAAAATGAAAAGAGCGAAGGGATTATCTAACCCATCGCTCTTTTCGGATTTGAGAACTATGTCGTTCTCCAAGTAGATTAAGCTTCAGGGGAATACTCTATCCCCTTCGGTTGGCTCACTGCCCCACCACGCGATAGAATCTCTGACTCAAGGATCCTTCAGAATCATTTACTGTCTGAGAATCTTCGGATCCGGTGATTGCTCCACCTTCCAAAGCCATCCAGTCAGCGCTGCCATCAGCATTCAAAGCAGCGGTCCATTCGATCTGGTAGCTGGCTCCCGGAGTCGTTCCGGCAATGGTGATGTCCACTCCAGTTTCAGCAGCAGCAATACTCAATGTTGCAGGTTCTGCAGGAGCTGAACCGCCACGACCTGGCAATGTCAATGGATTTGCAAAATCGACATAAACGACATAGAAAGCCGTGTCAGAAAGCTCAATCCCAGTGGCAGTGGATTCTCTGGATTGCACATCGAAAACACCAGTAGCTGAATCGAATTCATAAGAAAGGAAATCAGCAGATGGGAAACGAGTGTCCAGGTCGAGAACGCCAGCATTAGAAAGCAACAGAATTCCATTTTCACCTGTCTTTCCCGGAATCGTGACTTCGTACTCGCCAGTAGCTGAACGTGAAACTTCAATGTCACCTGTAGAATTCAAAATACTTCCGTCTTCATCCACATAAGCAGCCATCATGCGCTGTGAGTTCCATGGAATGAACAGGAATGAAAAAGCTGCGCCGCCACGGTCGGCGAACAGCAGCGGATCCGTATCACGGTCGTCACGAATCGCAACGTTCCAGGCGCCTTCAAAAGGAATTGCTCCAGCAATTTTAGTGTTGCTGGATCCATCCGCAGGAGCTACCAGCAGCAACCCATCTTCTGCAGAGTCCACACCAGGAATATTCACAACAGCCAGCCCGTCATCGTAGAATGTGTCATCGTTCAGGTCCATCCATGTCACGGTGTTAGGAGTGATACCAAAACCAGTGGCTCCGGAATCATAAATGGCGGCTCCTGTAGCAAAATCAACAGGCTCGGCAGCTGATACATGTCCACCCCGCCAGCCTTCAGCGAATGGGAAGAATGCGAGCCCAAGATTAAAGCTGGCTTCGTCAGTTTCTCCGATCATTCCCATGACGAGATCTTGTGATCCGTTTCCAGCTGCATGAACTCCATCAATCGGACTGTAACCAACCCCGGATCGAAACCCTTGAGTAAAATAGGCCACTCCGTACTGCGTCCCAACCGCAGCTCCATCACCAAAAGTGTCTCCGTTGTCGAAACCATTGGCGCGAGTGGATGCCAATGCAACACCAGCGCGACGATCAACTGTCCAGGCGTAAGTGGTCATCCCGTCGTTGGGCGCCCACTCAAGA
>JAUIHU010000094.1 GCA_030432175.1 Verrucomicrobiia bacterium
CTGATTTCATATTTATTTAATAACTTCACTACTTCCTCAATAGAATTGCATTTGCTAATTTCAAGAATATCATTGTAATCATCTGTTATTAATTGGTTTATCAATTCTTTATTCTTCGTTGCTGAATTGTAAATATCAGCCCACATTTTATGCCTTACAACTTTCTGACCTAATTTTTCAGGCCCTTCGTACCAGATTGAATTAGAGTCATATACCACTGTTATTTCTTTGTAACTGTAAAACCATCTTATTGAAATTCTTGCGATTTTAATCCAACTTCCGTCTTGAAAGTCAAATCTTACAACTCGTGGATAGGCTTTTGTACTATTATTATCTGCATTGGGATTCGACACCAATTTGTACTGTCTATTATTATGATCACATGAGATAATTAATGGTTGAACAACAAAAAATATCAAAATCAAAATAACAATATGAATATTTTGCCTTCCAAACAATGATACTTTCTTTCGAAGTACAACCATATAAATTAAAAACTTTTTGGACAAAAAAACTCTTAACCTTGCTATTATGAGTATTTTGTTAAAACAAATATGATGAACTTATTAGTAGCCGAACAGTTTAATGACTGAAAAAAAATTTTACTAAAATTTAAATCTAAAACACACGGACTTTATTAGATTTTATACGTCTTTTTACTTTAATACGACCCGTAGAAATTATTATCACCAATTGATTCCACTTCTGTCAACCTTTGCATTTCAGAATTCGCATATTACTGGTGTGCGAAATGGTTTTCGGAATGTTTGGTGGGGATTTTCGGCGAATTATGAGGTAGGAGTGGGGGACGATTTAAGAAGGGTTTCTGTATCTGGTAATCTAATTCCAATTCTGACTCCATTCGCCGTACTGGCTCTCAGAGTTCCCCGAACACCACCCCAATTTTATCAAATGTGTGAAAAGGTTGATTTGCGTTTTTTGCGTGCTTTTTACTGGGCTCGCAGTATGGTTATGTCTCACAGGAACGCTTCGGTTCCTTGTTTTAATGGAGGTTATTATGGCTTTTGTGATTTTTTTCGGCTGGAAAAAGGTTTTGACGCAGTCTGGTATGGATGCTGTCCGTATTGCACTTTTCAGTGAAGTAATTGATCGAATTTGCAATTTTGCTCTAATTCAAGGTTGAAACTTGATTTTGATAGCGCAAGGGCATTTATAAATAGCTGCCTTGAGAATCAACGGTCTATTCTTGATTTTGATGAGGATGAGTGGAAAGAGGCCTTGCGTTGGTTCTTTAAAACAGCAAAAGCTTTAGGGAAGGTCCATCAAGAAAATGTTTCCAGATCCATGCTGGATGTTTCAGCTACTATTAAACAACCATCTCCTTCTTCGGGTTTGCGTCACAATGAAGATTGCTCAGTGAGTCGCAATCATGTTCCAGCTTCTTCCAAGCATTTATCTTCTAGTTCATTATCTAAAAGTTCAACTTCACACCAAAAATGTAGTCAGTATGATGCAAATGACCGATGGGCTAAGCCAGTGAAATGGGAGTTAGAGGTGCGTAAATTGTTGAAAGTCAGAAAGATGAGTTATCGTACAGAACAGGCTTATCTGGGTTGGTTGCAAAGATTTCATGTGGTGTATGATTTGTCTCATCCCAGAGACCTGACCGATAAACATATCAGGGATTTTCTTGAAAAACTGGCGGTAAAGGATCAGGTTTCGGCCAGCACTCAACGTCAGGCTCTCAATGCTTTGGTGTTTTTGTTCAGGGAGGTTTGGGGTCGGACTTTGGGTGATTTTTCTGATTTTATGAAGGCGCGCTCCAAGCGTCGCGTCCCTACGGTGTTGAGCCGTATGGAGGTTCAGTCTCTTTTGGATGCTTGCCCTCCTGGCGTCGAGTTGATGGGTCGGGTGATGTATGGTTCTGGTTTGCGTTTGATGGAATTGTTGCGTTTACGAGTTAAGGATCTGAATTTTGATCAAGGCCATATTGTGGTGCGCTCGGGCAAAGGGGACAAGGATCGTGTTACGTCTTTGCCTGAGTCTCTTATTGATGATTTACAGCGTCATTTAAAACGAATTCGATTAATCTATGATGCAGATCGGGCAGCGAATGTAAATGGCGTTTGGTTGCCGCCCGCGCTATCCCGTAAACTAAAACGTGCTGGCGAAAAGTGGGAGTGGTTTTGGGTCTGGCCTTCCGGAAAGCTATCTTCAGATCCCAGGACAGGAGGGATTTTGCGTCGGCACCATGTTCAGGAACGCACATTCCAGCTACAGATAAAGCGCGCAGCTAAACTTGCCAAAGTCGATAAAAGGGTTACGCCTCATGTACTCAGGCATTCTTTTGCTACACATTTGCTAGAGGCTGGGACGGATATTCGCACTATACAGTTGCTGCTGGGTCACACAAATGTTGAAACAACGATGATTTATACTCATGTGATGAAACGTCCAGGTGTCGGTGTACGAAGTCCTTTGGATTGAATTGCTTCCAATGGTTTTTATGTTTAGTCCGCTATGGATTCCTCGGGGAGTATTTCTTCGTCCGGGGCTAGCTTGTTTTGCACGGCTTCGCGTATTTGTCGTTGAAGGGCTTTGTCTGTGATTCGTCCTTTTTCTATGTCCTGAATATAAAAGGTGTCGATAGCGGCTCCCGCTTCAGTGATGATTTTGGCAACTGATATGTCCAAATCAAATTCACCTAGCGCCTGAGCGATTTTGTATAAAAGAAATGGACGGTCTTCAGCTATGATTTCCAGTAGTGTCCAGGTATCGGATTCGGCGTTGAAGAATTTGACTTCAACGGGAACTCCTCCATAAGAACGGTATTTGGGTGTCCAGGTTTCACTGAATTTTTTGGGGAAAAATGATTCAAGAGGAGCACGGCCGGCTAAGGTTTCTGTAAGGATGTCGTCAAATTGTGATCGATTCCTCCGTGTTGGCAAGTGCGAGCTGTGTTCTTGAACAACGTAAAATGTGTCCAATACGATTCCGTCATCTCTGGAAAAGATTCTGGCGTTCAGAATGTTGAGTCCGGCTGCAGAGAGTGATCCTGAAATTTTGGTAAATAATCCAGGTCGGTCCCAGGTACAGATTTTTACTGTGGCATAACCTCGATCTGGTTCATTGTGCCATAGGATAGCTGGTTCCAGCGCTCGGTTTTCTTCTCCGAGTTGCAGGTACATGAACCGGTGCGCAAGGCTGAGGTCGGCCAGGATTTCTTTTGGGGTGTGCGACCTGTAATAACGTGGGGGCAACAATCTAAAGTGGGCTTGTAGTTCTTCTGTGCTGAAGCTTTTCGGCATGAGTCGACATACTTCCAGGGCGAGGTGTTCTTTGTGCTTAGCTTCGGTCAAAGTAAATGTGGTTTCTCCATCCAACATTTGCCGGGCCTTAGAGTGGAGTGTCCAAAGAAGTGATTCCTTAAATCCGTTCCAGAGTTTGTCACTGGTTGCGGTGGAGTCAGCAAAGGTGTGGAGTGTGAGGAAATCCAGGTTTTCGACTGTTTTTATTTGGGTGGCAAATTCCCGGATTACTTGTGGATCATCCAGATCTCGGCGCTGTGAAATTTGCGCCATCAGTAAGTGATGCCCTATGAGCAGGTCCAGGGTTTCTCTTGCGCGATTATCAAGTTGCAGTCGTTCTGCGACTTTTCGTCCTAAATCAATCCCGACTTCTTCATGGGGTCGTCCAGGAATGGCTTTACCAGTATCGTGCATCAGTAAAGCAAGGTAGAGCACAAATGGGCGATCCAGGCCACGGAGGAGTCCGGTGTAATGATTGGCAGGGGGTTCTTGGGCGTTCCATATAGAATCCAGTTTTTCAAGGCAAACGATGGTGTGTTCGTCGGTGGCGTATTGGTGATAAAATTCGTGCTGGATCAGACAGGTGAGTTTTCCGAATTCAGGGATGTATTTGCCAAGAATCTCCGCTTCGTGCATGGCTCGCAGAATGGATCCAACACCTCCACGGTGGTTAATGATTTCTAAAAAGGTTTCACGAACGTGTGGATCTTGCTGGAATTTTCGATCTACAAGGCGAGATTCGTTGCGCAATGTCTGTAATAAATCTGGGTGCGGCTTGGCTCCAGTGGTTTGAAGATGGAGGAATGTCCGCATCAGGCGTTGAGGTTTTTCCTCAAAAATCTCGGGGGATACTGCTTTGCAATAACCGTTTTCTAAAACGAGTCCGTCGAATGTCTTATGATGCACTCGTGTGTTGCGATGCACGTTCAGGATTTGCCGGAATGATTGTAGTTTGTCCGGGTTAGGTTCGAGCGCGAGTCGACGTTCCAAAATGCCCGTCAGGATGTGAATGGCTTTCATGTGGGAGTATAGTTCCCTCATGAATTCTTCGATGCGCGTGGTGATGGTTCGGCTGGTGTAGCCCATTCTCCAGCTGACTTTGGGCAGTATGTTTCGCTGCAGGATGTCAGATCCGTGCTCCGCCTGGTAATGAATCTCCGTTCTGACTCGTAACAGATACTGATAGGCGCGATCGAGTTGTCGCCTTTCTGATTGTGAAATAAAGTCCCGCTTTTCAAGGTCACGAGCGCTTTTAACCTGATATTTGCAGTAAGCCATCCAAATCAGGTTCTGATAATCCCTGAGTCCTCCGCATCCGTTTTTAACGTTGGGTTCTTGAAGAAATGGTGAGTTGCCGTATTTGGCGCGTCGGATCGACTGATCTTTGAGTCGGGTGTCCAGGAATTGATCTTCCTGACCGTGAAAACATTTCGCCAAAACCAGCTTTTCCATTTTCCGGAATAATGTGGCATTGCCTAACACCAGCCTGGCATCAATCAGCGAGGTTTTGGTTTTGATGTTTTCATTGGACACTCGCACACAGTCGTCTAGTGTTCGACAGGAATGTCCTACGCTGAGTCCTGAATCCCACAGGATCATCAGCAGGTTTTTATAAATCCTCTCCAACGTAGGATTGAGACCTGAAGGACCGAAAAGCTTGGTTTCATATAGAAACATCAGGTCGATGTCGCTTTTCGGATTGAGTTCCTTGCGTCCATATCCGCCTAACGCGACGACTGAAAAGTTGGGGCGAGAGCCTTTGAACAATCCTCCCAAACCGGATGAAGATTCATGGTTATCCTCGTCAGTTTGGTTGAGCTCGGCTTCCTGACGCAAAGCTCCAATGAGCTTGGAGATCATTCGGTCCATCATGACCGATCGCACTTTGCAAACGTCTTTGCCTCCACCGCCTGCGCGATGGGCAATCTTCAAACGCTTGGATGCCACTTTGAGGTACCGTTTACAGATGGAAACTCCTTTTTCAAGGATGGTTTCCGGGTCAAAGCGCAAGATCCGATCCGCGTCCGCCTTTATATTTTCAATCCAGTTTGAAGAACTCATCATGATGGACGATTAATTCACCTCAGGGATTGTAGTCGCGGTGGACCGGGGTTACAAGTGAACGAAACAAGATCCCATACAGAAAAGGGATTTTAAGGAAAGAATATGAATTCGGATTTGAGTTCCCAGAACGATTCCCCATTAAAAGAGTCAAGAACAGGAAAAGCTGGAAAAGTTTATCTGGTTGGCGCAGGACCGGGCGATCCGGGGTTGCTGACACGCCGCGCTCAGGAACTGATGCAGGATGCGGACCTGATCGTTTACGACGCGCTGGTCAGCCCCGAGGTTTTAAAGTTGGCTCCTCCGGAAACAGAGCGTTTGTACGCTGGTAAACGATCCCGCCAACACGCTATTCCACAACAGGATTTAAACGAACTGCTGGCCGATAAGGCGTTGGAAGGGAAGCAAGTTGTGCGTTTGAAAGGTGGCGATCCATATGTTTTCGGTCGTGGCGGTGAAGAGGCTCAGACGCTGGTCAAAAGAGGTGTGAGTTTTGAAATCGTGCCCGGAATCAGTTCGATTGTCGCTGCTCCAGCTTATGCGGGGATTCCTTTAACGCATCGGGACCATTGCTCTGGCTACATGGCCATTACCGGCCATGAAGAACCGGGAAAAGCGGAGTCTTCGGTGAATTGGGAGGCGTTTGCCAAGTTTAAAGGATCCAAGGTGGTCCTGATGGGAGTAGAACGGATCCGTTCCATCATGGGTTTGCTCATGGAGCATGGGGAATCTACTCAAACTCCAGTCGCGATGGTGCGTTGGGGCACGACTGGAAGGCAGGAGACTTTAATTGGGACCGTTGGAACGATTGCTGATCGGGTAGAGGAAACCGGATTCAAGGCGCCTGCAGTGACATTAATCGGCGGAGTGGTTGGGCTTCGGGATGAATTGAGCTGGTTTGAAAACCGACCCTTGTTTGGGAAACGTGTCGTTGTCACCCGCACTCGCACACAAGCGAGCAAGCTATCCAGTAAGTTGGTGGACCTTGGAGCTTCCGTTTATGAGATTCCAACCATTCGTATTGCAGAACCGAGCGATTATCGTCCGATGATGGATGTGATCCTGGGTCTGAACTCCTACAACTGGATCGTTTTCACCAGCCCGAACGGAGTCACACAGTTTTTCCATTATTTTTTCCGTACATTTGATGATATTCGAGATTTTGGAGGAGCCAGGATTGCGGCTGTGGGCCCGGCGACAGTGGCTAAGTTGAAGGAATTGCATCTCAAAGTGGATGTTGTCCCAGAAAAGTTTGTTGGCGCTGCATTACCTGACGCGATGAATCATTTTGAGTCCATGGAGAATCTCACTGTGGCTATTATGCGGGCTGAAAAGGCTAATGAAGAATTGCCAAAGCAGTTAGAGGAACTCGGAGCGATAGTGGACGACATCGCCTGCTACAGGACCGTGCCGGAAGTTGAAGATGCTGATGGACTTTTAGAAGCTGTCGAAATGGAGGGGGCCGACTGGATCACATTCACCAGCAGCTCTACCGTTGAGAACTTCCATGAACGATCAAGTATCCCGGATTTATTGGAAGAACATCCAGCGATGCGGATTGCATCGATTGGGCCTGAGACCAGTAAAGCTCTGCAGAAGTTGGGGTTGGAGCCTCATGTCGAGGCGAAGAAAAGTACCATTGATGGATTGATTGATGCGATTCTCGATAAAGAAATGAAGACTGAAAATCAAAATTAATTGAAGTTAGACCTACTAATGTGTGTCAAATGTTTGAGTAATGTTCCCATTATACGCTTTGAATCCTGTCGAGTGTCAGGATATAGGTTACAGGCGTTCAGGGATTAATCATTCATCATTATTCAGAACTATCAAGAATATGAACTTATTAGATCAGGCACGCCGAAGAGTATTCAGACAATTTTTTCTGGTATTGATCATTGGATTTGTTGCGATTGGAACGATCGGCTGCATTTCCGTACCACTATTAGTGAGCGTCACTCACAAACACGAAGCCGAAAGCACGAAAGAAAATCGAGAAGGCAATGAGGCCATCATGAGAAAGTTGGAAGCCATGGAAAAGCGCATGGAGAAAATGGAGAGGAAACTCGATGCGCAGAGTGGACATTGATTCTGTTATGTATGGCTGCATGTTCTTGGCATGAAGGCATTGATTTTGGGATGTGGCTATGTTGGCCAGGAATTGGCAAAGCAGTTGGCGGTGAATCCAGAGAATGAAATCTGGGTGACGAGCAGATCTCCGGAAAAACTGATTGCGCCGGAATTGGCAGGAACTCATCGGGCGAAGGTGGATTTGACGGAGGTTAATCCCTTTCGGGAACTTCCAACAACCGAATGGGATTTTATTTTTCAATCCATTTCTTCCGGGCGTGGCGGCCCGGATGTTTACCGTAAGGTTTACCTGGAAGGGGTGAGAAAAACCAGAAACTGGCTTCGCGGAAGTTCGGGTGATCTGAAATCATGGATGTACACCAGCAGTACCAGTGTTTACGGACAACAGGATGGGGGTTGGGTGGATGAGTACAGTCCGACGGAGCCCCATTCCGAAACATCAGAAGTATTGATTGAAACCGAGCAGGAATTATTTGCAGCCCACAACGAAGACAAACTACCCGTCAACGTCTTGCGCTTGTCTGGAATATATGGTCCTGGCCGTGGATTTCTTTTCCAGCAATTCCTGAAAGGTGAAGCGAAAATATCCAAAGGAGATTCGCGTTTTATCAATATGGTGCACCGAGATGATGTTGTTGGGGCTGCGATGCATTTGATTCAGAATGGATATGCTGGAGAGGTTTATAATGTCTCCGACAGAGAGCCTGTGACTCGGCAAACGTTCCTGGAATGGCTTGCAAATCGCTTGGGTCGGGAGCGTCCTCCGGTAGTGAACCAGGATGAAGGCGCGCTGAACAAAAAACGTGGAGTGACCAATAAGCGAGTTTGTTCCGATAAATTGGCCTTGAAGGCGGGTTATTCTTTCATTTTTCCGAATTATATTGCAGGTTTTGAAAAAGAAATGCGCTGTAAAGGATTGATCAGGGAATGAACGAATCTGGATAATACCAGTTTCGGGAGGTTTGTATTGTTGAATTCGGAAGCAAGATGAGCCAGGGAGCCAAAAAATTACCAACGCACCCGAACCAGTGGACTGAAAGCCAATGGCGGGCAATAGCGACGCTGCTCGGAGACGATGACCCTGCTGTCTACCAGATGATTCAGGACAAGATTCTGCATGGAGGAGCAGAGACTCGCACTCCGCTAAAACGCTTTGAGCTGGATGAAGATCCGGTAGTCCGACGACGGGTGAAAGAGCTGATTCAGCGGTTTGATCGGCAGGAAGCTGATAATGATTTCCTGGCTGTGTGTCTTGAGATTGGAGAATCCGGACCTTTGGAGCCTTGCTCCTGGGCATTGTCTCGGACTCGATACCCGCACATCAGTCCAGGAGGTTATTCCGCTTTGCTGGATCAATATGGAGCTGAACTGACGGATCGTTTACCGAATCCGGATTCCGGAAGTGGCCGGATGAGTCTCGAGATCTTCCATCGCTATTTCTTTCAGGAGCTTGGATTTCAAGGAGATACAGAAAATTATTATTCCGAAGAGAACAGTTATCTCAGTCAGGTGATTGACAGGCGGCTTGGGATCCCTATCAGCTTGAGCGTTTTATATGTTTTGATCGGGCGCCGTGCTGGTCTGCCCGTATCTGGAATTGGAATGCCGGGACACTTTATGTGCCGCTATCAAACAGCAGCTGAAGAGTGGTACGTTGATGTCTTTCACGGCGGACAGTTACTACCTAAAACTGAGTGTGTGAAACGTTTGATGGCTGGGGGATTTGCATACAAGTCTGCCTATCTGCAACCTGCCAATACCCGACAGATCCTGACGCGGATGTGTCTGAATCTTTATCATTTATATCAAAAAGCCGGACAAGAAGATGAAACTCAGCGAATTCGGCGTTACCTGGCTGCTTTAAGAACATTTGCCGATCCTGAAAACGCAACGTCCTGATTTATGACCATCATTACACCATTTAGAAAAGTGTTGTTCACTATTATTTGGATAATCTTCTTCCATTTTATGGTTTTAGCGGATGCACAAGAGGTCACTGTATTCAAGCGAGGGATGTCAGGATATCCAAATATGAGAATTCCTGCGCTGGTTCAAACTCCTTCAGGCGCTTTACTGGCATTTGCTGAGGGCCGTGTGGGGGGAGACTCGGGTGATATTGACACTGTGATTCGACGTTCTGAGGATGAAGGAAAAACCTGGAGCGATTTGGAAGTCGTCTGGGGAGATGGTGAGAATACTTGCGGTAATCCAGCCCCGGTAGTGGATGAGCAAACTGGGGTGATTTGGCTCTTCATGACATGGAATTTCGGGCCGGATCATGAGAGTAAAATCATGACCGGAGAAAGTCGATACCCGCGAAAAGTGTTCGTCTCCCAATCGAAAGATGACGGATACACATGGAGTTGCCCCAAAGATCTTTCAGAAACCTTGAGACGACCTGAGTGGCGATGGTACGCCACCGGACCCTGCAACGGGATCCAATTGAAAAGCGGACCTCACGCCGGTCGGTTGATTATTCCGGCGAATCATTCGGACAAAGCAACGCCCAGACGCAATTCAAAGACTTATCGTTCTCACATTATTTACTCGGATGACCATGGAGCTACCTGGCAGTTGGGCGCAATTCACGAACCGTTCACAAACGAATCCTCTGTGGTAGAACTCGCTGATGGTTCTGTCATGGATTTCATGAGATCATATCACAACACCGGATTGAGGTCGGTTGCAGTGAGTTCGGACGGCGGGGAGTCCTTTGGTTTAACACGTTTTCCGTGCGAACTATTGACGCCTGTTTGCCAGGCAAGCGCGATTCGTTGGAGATGGCCTGATTCTGGTCAGAGCATAATTGCTTTTACTTCGCCTAAGGGGGGGCGTCGCGAACAGCTGACATTGTGGTTGAGTGAAGATGAGGGGCAAACATGGCCAATCGAACGTACTTTGTATGAAGGACCCGCAGCTTATTCCTGTCTAACTCGAATCAGTGATCATCAGTTAGGGGTTCTTTACGAAAAGGATAACTATGAGGAGATTGTCTTTCGGGTGATCAGTAACTGATTTTATGATGGGCGCATTTCAAAAATCTGATGCTTTTGGGTAACAGCGAGGAGGAATAGAAACTTTGTTGGAAGCAGCGCCTATGTGTTTGGCTCAGTTAATGGAACGGGGACATCCCTGTCTGCGCTCCTTCTTAAAGGTTATCCTGAGCCTCACGGATGTGCTCCAGATCCACTGGCTTTCTCTTGTTCAGATTCACACTCGCTTCCAAGGTTCTCCAGCCATCATAGACGGAAACGTTCCAATTCTTGCCGTACCGTTG
>JAUIHU010000095.1 GCA_030432175.1 Verrucomicrobiia bacterium
AAACGCATTGCCAGGATTCTGGACCAGGCCGATGCCTTGCGCGCCAAGCGCCGGGAAGCCATCGCCAAACTGGACACCTTCCTGCAGTCCACCTTCCTGGACATGTTCGGAGACCCAGTGAAGTGGTCCTCAATTGTCATGGCATCCTTAGCATCCGAAGGAAGAGGGACTTTTTCAAACGGTCCATTTGGAAGTAATTTGTTGTCCTCGGAGCTTACTAAAGTAGGAGTCCCGGTAATCTACATCAGAGATATTAGCGGTGCAGAATATAAACGGGTTAGCAAGGTTTGCGTGACAGAAAAAAAAGCTGCTGAGTTAGATACTTGCCAAATTCTTCCAGGAGACGTGCTAATTACTAAAGTTGGCGATCCTCCGGGGGTTTCGGCAGTTTATCCTCAAAATGAGCCTTTTGGAATTATTACTCAGGACGTAATTAGGATTAGACCCAAAAAAGAGAAAATTAACGGACTCTTCCTATCGGCATACCTAAACTCCGAATACGGTAAAAGGATGATTAGTGAAATCACCGTAGAAGCGACAAGAGCCAGATTCGGTCTTGGAGATTTTAAGAAAAAGCAAATCCCCGTGCCCCCTCTCCAACTCCAAAACCAATTCGCCGAAATCGTCACCCGCGTTGAAGCCCAGAAGCAGAAGATGCGGGAACACCTCACCCAACTCGACACCCTCTTTGCCTCGCTCCAATCCCGAGCCTTCAACGGCGACCTTTGACGCGCCTCCGCCCGCCCGCCCGCCCAAGGCTCACGCCTTGGGCTATCATGGGATGCCCCGTTGGGGCGTCGGAGCCTGGCCTGAAAACGACCGAAACAAGGAAATTCTTGTGCCCCAACGGGGCAGATCATCATAACCTTGGGCGTCAGCCCTGGGGCGGGGTGTAGGCATCAGCCCCGGGACGGACCATCAGCCCTGAGACGAGGCTTAAAAGCCCACCACAAATCCAAGCCCTGGATGGGCGTCTCCTCTCGCCGAGCTGGAGCTCCGCGCTCCCAGGGCGGCGGCATCCACTTTTGACCACTGCCAAAAATGCCGTACATAACGGAAAGGGGACATTCCTGTCCCCTCCCACCCCAAAGGCTGTCTTCAGCCTCACTTTTTTCTCTAAGATATGTCCCACCATGGAACACTTTGATGTTCGCGGAGAATATTGGATGCTGCGGGGCAGCATTTGGGTGGATGGGGACAGGAATTTCCCTCTCCTATTTCTCTCCTTTAGAACGAGCCCACCAAAGAATCCCAGGAGCCATAAATTCTGGCTGGATTTGTCAGAAAAATTAGGTCATATTTCTGACAGGTTTGGCTATATGATTAATTATAAAACCATTGAAGATAAAATACTTAGCCGATTTTATGGCCATGGTAGGGGTCATGTCGCCACGCAAAAAGATTTTTTGGAATTGGGTTCCCGCGCTGCGATTGACAAAGCCCTGTCTCGATTGGTTGAGCAAGGAAAATTACGTCGGATTGGGCGGGGGCTTTACGAATACCCCAAAGTCAGCAAGCGACTTGGAGTTTTGAGTCCCAACCTGGAAAAAGTCATCGGCGCCGTGGCGAGCAAAGAGGCATTGAGACTCCAAGTCACCGGAGCGTTTGCAGCCAATCAACTACATTTGAGTGAGCAGGTACCGATGCGGGTAGTCATCCTGACCGATGGCAGGAGCCGACAAATTGAAGTCGGTTCCCAAACGATTGAACTGAAGAAATCCAGTCTGAAACGGATGCAATTGGCGGATCGGATCAGCGGATTGGTATTCGAGGCCTTACGTTATTTGGGAAAGGAGAACATCGGCAAACGAGAAATTGGCATACTGAGGAAACAATTAAGTCCGGATCAAAAGCGCCAGATTCAAAAAGATCTGCCTCATGCGCCCACCTGGATGCATGACATCCTCCGTGCGATTTACAGCGAAGAAGCCACTACCCAGCATGGATGAGTTTCTAAAAATTTCCCAAGAAGAGCAGGAAGAGCTGATCCGTGAAACGGCGAATCGTCTTTCGCTTCATCCTACACCCGTGGAGAAAGACTTCTGGGTTTGTCTGTTGTTGCGTGAGTTATTTGCGTTACCAGAGACAGGCTCCCACCTGCTCTTCAAAGGTGGCACTTCCCTGAGTAAAGCCTACCATGCCATTTCCCGGTTTTCTGAGGATATTGATGTGTCCATAGATCGATCTGTATTGGGATTTTCTGAAAGCGACGATTGGAGGACCTGGACCAAGAGTCAGCGAGATAACCGCTTGAAGAAGCTTTACAAGAGCACTGGCAAATGGATCAGAGAAACCCTGGCGCCTGTTTTGAAAAAGAATCTGGAGAGGTTGATCCCTTCCAAAGGCTGGAATCTTGAATTTCAAAATGAAACGCACGAAAGGCTCCACATTTTTTTCCATTATCCAAGTTCCTTAAAGAGCCAATATCAGTTGAACTACGCCAAACCCTATGTCCTGATAGAATTTTCCGCCAGAGCCGATCACGAGCCCACCGAACACAAGCAGATCCAATCTTACATCGCAGAGAATTTTCCAGAGATCATCCCCAATGCGGAAATTTCCGTCAAAGTATTGGCTGCAGTGCGCACGTTTTGGGAAAAAGTAACGATTCTTCATGCCGAGTCGTCTCGTCCGAAAGGAGACTCTTACCCACCGCGTTTGGCGCGTCATGCGTATGATATCTGGCAACTCATGCAATCAGGAATTGGAGAGGAAGCGATGGAGAACCCCGATTTGCTAAAGCGTGTGTGTGATCACAAATCTGTTTTCTTTCGTCAAAAGAGGGTGGATTATCAATCAGCTTACTCTGGAAGATTATCAATCGTTCCGAATCAGGAAAGGCAGGTTGAGCTTGGAAAGGATTATAGAGAAATGAGAGAATTTTTTTTGAAACAACCTCCACCGTTCGAGAGCATTATCGAAATCCTGAAAGAAATCGAAACCCGAATCAACCAGTGACCCATGTCAAACTTCGCCTTCATTCAAACCACTCACCCTGACCTCGCCGAGTCTGCTCTGAAGGCTGAGTCCTACATCCTGACTGATCCACGGTCCGCCTGCTTTCAGGCGCGGTACTCACTGGAGAACGCCGTTTACTGGATTTACCGACATGAGCAGGATATTCATTGGCCCTATGACCGAACACTGGGAGCGTTGCTGCACGAACCCTCCTTCCAGAACCTGATCCCCGAAGCGGTCTTTCAAAAGGCGCGCGTCATTAAAGATCTCGGCAATCAGGCCGTGCACGGCTCCCGACCGGTCCGACAATTCGACGCCGTTCAGGCCACCAAAGAACTGCACCACTTCCTCTACTGGCTCGCCCGAACCTATTTCACCGGCGACGCCCGACCGGCTCCGGATCTGACCTGGGACAACAGCCTTATTCCCCGTCCCGTCCAGCCAGCGCCAGCTGTCAGTCAAGAGCAACTCCAAGAGCTGGAACAGAAACTGGAGGCGCAGGTCCGCGCCAACCACGAGAAACAACGCCAACTCGATGCCCTGGACGAAACGCTTCAGCAATTGCGGGAAGAACTCGCACAGGCCAAAGCCGCTAACGAAGCGCAAACTGATACTCACGATTATTCCGAAGCCGAGACGCGTCATTACCTGATCGATCTCGAACTGCGCCGCGCTGGTTGGCCTCTCGATCAATCCCGTGACCGCGAGTACAAGGTCCAGGGCATGCCCACGCGGGATGGGATCGGTTACGCTGATTATGTGCTCTGGGGAGATGACGGCAAACCACTGGGCGTTGTAGAAGCCAAGCGATCCAGCGCCGAACCGGAATCCGGCAAACAACAGGCCAAACTCTACGCCGATTGCCTGGAACAAATGCACGGACAACGTCCACTGATCTTTTACTCCAACGGATACGAAACCTGGTTGTGGGACGATCAACAATACCCGCCCCGACAGGTCTCAGGATTTTACAAAAAGGAAGAACTCCGCCGCCTGATCCAGCGCCGCTCCACCCGCCAATCCCTGGACGTCGCCAAGATCAATGAATCCATCTCCGACCGCTACTACCAGAAGCGAGCCATCGGCAGTGTCTGCTCGCACTTCGCCCAATCCAGGAGGAAAGCGCTGCTTGTCATGGCCACGGGAACCGGCAAAACCCGCACCGCCATTGCGCTCGTGGACCTCTTACAGCGTCACAACTGGGCCAAATGTATCCTGTTTCTCGCTGACCGCATCTCCCTCGTCAACCAGGCCAGCAACGCCTTCAAAAAACACCTGCCCGGATCCAGCCCCGTCAATCTCGTCACCGAAAAAAACACCGAAGGTCGCGTCTATACCTGCACCTATCCAACCATGATGGGATTGATTGATGAAACCAAAGACGGCGCCGCGCGGTTTGGAGTCGGACATTTTGATTTGATCATCATCGATGAAGCCCACCGCTCTGTTTACGAACGCTACGGGGAAATCTTTCGCTACTTTGACTCGCTCCTCGTCGGCCTCACCGCCACGCCGCGAGGGCAGGTCGATCGCAACACCTACCATTTATTCGATCTCGAACAAGGCGTTCCCACTGACGCCTATGAACTCGACGAAGCAGTTCAGGATGGCTATCTCGTTCCCCCAAAGGCATCGATCGTGGACCTGCGTTTTCCACGGGAAGGGATTTCCTACGATCAACTGAGCGAAGAAGAAAAGGTGGAATGGGAAACCCTGGACTGGGGAGATGACGCCAGCGAACCGGTTCCGGATTCTGTTCATGCTTCGGCCGTCAACCGGTGGCTGTTTAATGAAGACACCGTGGATAAGGTCCTGGAAATTCTCATGCGAGACGGAATCAAGGTCAATCAGGGAGACCAGCTTGGAAAGACAATCATCTTTGCGCGAAATCACGATCACGCCATTTACATCGAACAACGATTCAACCACCATTATCCTCAATACAAAGGTAGTTTTGCCCGGGTGATTGACAACAAGGCCAAGTATCCGCAAAGCCTGATCGAAGATTTTTCCATCAAAAACAAGGACCCGCAAATCGCCATTTCAGTGGATATGATGGACACCGGCATCGACGTCCCGGAAGTCGTCAATCTGGTCTTCTTCAAACCCGTTTATTCCAAGATCAAGTTCTGGCAAATGATCGGGCGCGGCACGCGATTGTGTCCGGACATCTTCGGACCCGACCACGACAAGGAGTCCTTTCGCATCTTCGACTTCTGTTTCAACTTCGCATTCTTTGAAGAAAACCCGGAAGGCATCGAAGGCAGTGGCGGTGAAGCCCTGGGAGTGAAACTCTTCCGGCATCGGGTCCACTTGGCCGCCGCCATCCAGTCCAATCCCGAACTCGAACCCAGCGGCCAACTCGCGCGACGAGTCATTGACCTCCTGCACGCCGAAGTCCAGGGCATGCACGAAGACAACTTCATGGTTCGACCTCACCGGCGATATGTCGAACGATTCAGAAACAGAGAAGCGTGGAACGATTTGTCGGAACAAGACATCCAGGACGCAGTGATCCATCTCGCCGGGTTGCCTTCTCAGGTGGAAGACAATGACATCGAAGCCAAGTTGTTTGACCTGAGATTGCTGAGAATGCAACTGGCACACGTTGAAGCAGATCCGGCGCAATTTGAGAAAGACCGGCAGACAGTTGTCGTGGTGGCTGAATCCCTTCAGGAAAAGGACAACATCCCGGCAGTTCGAGAGCAGTTGGACTTACTGCGATCCCTGTCGGAACCAGAATTCTGGGAAGGCATCGACTTGGTGCGACTGGAAGAGATCCGGGTGAAACTGAGAGGGCTCGTCCACCTGATCGACAAACGAAAGCGGAAAGTTGTTTACACTCACTTTGAAGACCAAGTCGTCAGCGTGCGGGAGGAGTCCGTCGTCTATGCGCCGAGGATGACCGGAGAGCAATACCGCAAGAAAGTCCAGGCCTACCTCAAAGAACACCAGGACCACATAGCGATCCAGCGTCTCAAGCAAAACCAACCCCTCACCGAAACCGACCTGCAGTCCCTCGAAACCGCGTTAGTAGAAATCGGCGCTGAAGAAGGCCAGCGCCTCCTCAGCGCCATGCTCACCCAAACCGAAGCGCCTTCCCTGGCCTGGTTTGTTCGCAGTCTGGTCGGAATGGACCGAGAAGCCGCCAAGAAAGCCTTTGCAAGATTTCTCTCCGACCGCAGCCTCACGCCTCAACAAATCCGATTCATAGAACTCATCGTCGACCAACTCACCGCACGCGGCGTCATCGAATCTTCAGCGCTCTATGAAGCGCCCTTCACTGACATTGACACCGGCGGACCGGAAGCGGTGTTTGCCGGGAAAGACGACGTGATTGATGGATTATTTGAAACTTTGGAAGGCGTTGCGGAGAGCTTGAGGAAAACTCACGCATCATTCGGATGACACCATTTAAAGAGCGTCTTGGGCGCGTTTATATTTGCGGATCCATAATAAATGAAATAAACCAGTGAGAACCAGCATGCACGGCGACAACCAGTCCCCGGTTTTCTGAAACAGGGTTTGTTTTTTATATAAATAAACTGGTTGTACCGACCATCCTTTCACACTGTTCTGGTTCGTCAGTTTTTCAATTTCTTCAATGCGCCGCTCGACTTCTTTTATATATTTTAAATCATTGCCGTTAGACTTTTCATATTTCTCTCGATACCGGACCAACTCTGCAATCTTTTCCTGCTCCGGCGCTCCTTTGCCGGCATTGGTTTCTCCTCTTTCATTCGTTACCAAACCATAGGCTTCCCCTGTAGGCTTCCAAAATCCACTGATCCCGGCATTGCTGCTGCGTACAACCGTCACGCGGTTTTCGATCGCCCGGTAAATTGCACAAAGCGCAAATATCTCAAGCGTTCTATTGCGACGGAACACGCCTTCATTGGCAACGTGTACCATCACTTCAAAGGGCTTTTTACCTTCAGGAACAGGTTTGTCGGCGATCCATTCCCCTTCGAGTTTGGAGAACTTCAATTCATTACAGATGGCTGTCACATATCGGACTGAATCCATGCCAAGTTCATCCACCCTGCGAGTCAACCCAGCGTCCAGTTCACTTCTGGATGGTCCGAGGATTTTTTCAAGCCAATGGCCAATCCACGTTTCTTTTAAGGGAATGTATTCACCCAGAGGATATCTTCGAACCTTTGCCTGGTAAGATGCGCTCTGCCCGGTTACTGGGTTCACGCGCAGGGAAGCATTGTACTGCGCAAACGCGCGCTCATCTTCAGGACCAGCCACCGACCAGGCGAGGGTTCCCACTTGAACTGAAATCCCCAGTCCCCTGACCCAGTTGTTAAAATCTTCAGCTTTTTGTTTCTGTATTGCTTTTAGATCATTCCAAACCTGCCTCCCTCGATCATCGCTCCACTCAGAGCTTCCACCTGATTGACTTCCAGAAAAGACAGTCTTCATGCGTGGATCATATTCCGCTTCATAGAAATCACGATTAGGGACGACTGTTTTCAAAAGCGATTCCGGCCAAACAATCAATTCGGGAGGTGGATCTTGCGCAGCTGCCTGTTCTGACATTCTTTTCAATTCCTCAAACAGCTGACCCTCGTCATAAGTCTGATCGCGATCCGATAAGGCCACCGCATTGGACTGAACCACAGCAACCCAGGGTCCAGGGCTCTGTGTTTCATTGACTTCACTCAGTCTAATCACTCCATAAACTAAAACACTCAACCAAACGATTGTTGTAACAATCCCGCTACTGATCATGCGCGGATTACTGATTACCTGAATTATTGAACCACTATTCAGAAAAGCGAACAGATTGGATTTGAAACCTTTAAACGGACTCCAGCGAAGCAAAATCAGATCCGCCAGGAATCCTTGAAATACAGCCAATGGGATTCCAATCATTCGTATTCCTCCCAGGTCCAGCGTTTGCAGCATCCAGAGAGGCAAGTCAGGAGTCGCGAGTATTCCGTAGATAGTTCCCATAGGCCCCCACTCACGCAGAGCTTCTCCAGCGCCCCATGTGATTGGCCAGATCACTGACAAGGGAAGCTTCCAATACATCCAGACAAAACGAGAACCGAGAGCTGCCGGGATCCAGCTCAGCCCCTGATAAATGGATAACAGCAACACACCTTTCCAACTGAATTCCCAAAGTGTGTATTGAATTAGGAAGCACGCCAAAGAACCAGCAACCCAACTCACCCAGACAACTCGAAACGTCAGAATCTCGTTACAACAGGCAACCAGGAAAGGCGTCAAAGCCAGAAACACCAACGGTGTCCAGACGTGAACTGCCATAAAAAAAAGAGAAACGCTGACCAGCGAGGCCAGCGTCAGTCTCAACAACGAAGCAAGCTTTTCAGACATTTGATTTCAAATCAATGCACCTGGCATCTATTGAGGAATGGCTCGGTAATATACAGTGGATCCATTGTTCGGTTGTCTGTCCGGATCATCCAGAATTTCAAACTTCCCTTCAACAGCTGTCACCTGGCCCAGCGGCTCCCAGGTTGCCAGATCCTGACTGCCTTCGATCAGATACCTGCGTCCCGGCTCTCCTCGTCCTTCCATATAAAAACGATATTCCGCATCCTCAATAATTTGAGGGGTCAATGAAGCAGCAACGGAACCAAAAGACTCCAGCTGGTATTGAGACGATACCAATTCTTCGTTCACTGAAACTTCCAACAAATCCACTTCCAGGTACCCGGCATCCCTGAGATTAGTGATACTGAAGTGAACTTTCCAGTCCCCCGCCAGAGCCGGCATAAGCGCGACACCCTCTTCGTCGGTCATACCAAAAGAGTCGTAAACCGTTCCATCTTCAGTTGTCGTGAACGCATGCATTTTAATTCCAGGAACCGGCGCTCCACTCTCATTCACCAGTGTCATTTGTATTTTGGAATCATAGGGAACAGATTCCATGTTCTGTTCTATCACATTATCATCCCAGGGATCTCCCGTCTCAGGAATAGTGATTGTAGGCAGGTTTTTGTACATCAACTGACGCTTTGCGGATTCTTCCGCATTTGGAAAAAAGATCCAGGACCCAGACGCCAGATAGAAGTTGTAATACCCGTCACTTTCAAAAGTGGACTGAAGAACCATTTCCAGGTTGTTATGCTCTGTTCCAAACGCCGCAACTAGCAGGTTAGGAATAGAATCTCCCTCTGATGTTTGGGCGACGCCATAAACAACGCCATTCATTGGGCGCACATTGAAATCCACGTTAATGGACTGATCATGATCTGAAAAATAAACCGCCTGCGAGAAAGAACCGGAGTGCTCTGTCAGTTCAAGATCATAAGAAAATGGAAAAACATCCCAGCGCCCGGGTGACACCGCTATATTGAACCAACCGTCTTCATAAGTATAGCCCGAAGCAGCCAATCCGGCCTCATAATTGATCGCCATAATTTCCACTCCTTCGAGCGGCAACGGATCGCCCCAAGGGTCCACGAAATCCGCGCTGGCCAACGTGCCTGTAATCATACAAGTTCCTTTGACCAAAGGAGTAACCACGTCGGTAACGTCTCCCTCAGTCAAATCAAAAACTGCGATCGGAGCAGTTGCATTGGCCAGATAGCTTCTACTGGTCAGGTCCGTCATTTTAAAAACCAGCCCCCAGCTTCCTGGAGTTGTCATGACCGAGTACTCTCCCTGCGCATTGGTCCATGTATGAGTAAACAAGCTGCGTCCTTCGGATGCCCCCACGCCGTCCTGATCAATAAAAGTCACTGGAATGCCAGCCAAAGGCTCACCGCTCACAGAATCGACCAGTTTCCCTTCCAATTTTCGCGTCGCAGGAGTCATTTGCAAATCCACTTCCAACCATTCATCCAGCCAGAGGTACTCACCCGCTCCTACACCCAACTCGGCCACATAACCTGGCGCAACGGCAGCCAACAAGAACTCTCCTTCATATGGAGCATACAATTGATAATTTCCGTTCTCATCTGCCACTGTGATCTGAATCACCTGGACATGATCGCTTACCGGTTCCAGCAACCCGACAAAGGCCCCGGGTATGGGTGTTTCACCTTCCAGCACACGGCCTTCATAATATTGATTGGTGGGAGTTTCTCTCACAGTGAAAGGCTGAGTTACAGGTTCGAAAGAATTCAACGGACTCGACACGCGATAGATATAATTTCCAGGAATAATTTCGAATCCACTGCGCACTGGGAAGTAAGAAACGATTTCACCATCCAGATAAGTCACGGCTTCCAGATCAATTTCAATGTAATCTAAAAGCTCATTATAGTTCACCTCGCCCCCCGTCAAAGGGAGGTAACCATCCGTGATTAAACGACAGTCCACCAGTCGCGCATTGTCAGTAATTTCGGTCTGACCGATTTCCAGCAAGTACTTTTCCAGCAGCACAGTTTGCCCTAAAGAAAGACCAGAAATTTCGATATCCAGATAATCGTTAAAATCGGAAGTGACGGTACGGTCAGAAAGATAAAATTCGATCGGACCATCGCTTTCCGGAGCTGCCTCAGGCTTTTCATCTGGCGTCCCCTGAACCGGGCGATTCCACGAAGCGGTCAGCTTTTTTTCCGACAAAGAACTGTACCAGGCTTCAGTGTTCCCACAATCAGAAGGTCCAGCTTGCAAACTGATCAATCCAAAGCTCACCCAACAGACCAAACCGACCCAAATTCCATTTCCGTTCCACATACTGCTCTACAATATACCGAATACCGTACCATATCATCCTCGTG